>CAJQQA010000199.1 GCA_905480355.1 uncultured Flavobacteriales bacterium
ATTGTGGATACATTAAGTTACAAAACCGTTTCCGCTAACAAAGAAACTGCTGAAAAGAAGTGGATTGTGGTGGATGCTGATGGCCAAACTTTAGGTCGTTTAGCAAGTAAGGTGGCGAAATTAATTCGTGGAAAACACAAAGCGAATTTCACCCCTCACGCAGACTGCGGAGACTATGTTATTGTCTTAAACGCAGAGAAAGTATCTTTTTCTGGTACTAAATTAGTGAACAAGACGTACATCCGTCACACAGGTTATCCTGGTGGTCAACGTCAAACAACAGCAGAACAAATGCTGGCTAAAAGTCCAGAGAGATTGGTCGAAAAAGCGATTAAAGGAATGCTTCCTAAAAATACGCTTGGACGTCAATTATTTAGAAACCTAAAAGTATTTAAAGGTGGAGAGCACAATCAAGAAGCTCAAAAACCAGCAGTACTTAATTTAGATACATTTAAATAAATTATGGAAGTAATAAACACATTAGGAAGAAGAAAAACTGCCGTTGCTCGTGTATACATGACAAAAGGAAAAGGTAAGTTTACAATCAATAAGAAAGATTATAAAGATTTTTTTCCAATCGATGTTCTTCAAGCGAAGATTAATCAACCATTTGAATTAACGGGTACTACAGGTAAGTATGATCTGAATGTTAACGTTGCTGGTGGTGGTATTAATGGACAAGTTGAAGCTGTTCGATTGGGAATTTCTAGAGCATTGGTAAAGATAAACGAAGAAAACAAGCCGCTTTTGAAAGAAGAAGGTTTAATGACTCGTGATCCAAGAATGGTGGAACGTAAGAAACCAGGTCAACCAAAAGCACGTAAGAAATTTCAATTCTCGAAACGTTAGAAAATATTTTGCAAGTTGTTTAGAATCTAAGTTCTTGAGTATTGCCGAAAGGTCCCTCTTGAAACTGATTGCTAAAAGAACGTGAACAATTAAAAATTAAAAAATGTCAAAATTAAAGTTTGAAGATTTATTAAATGCAGGTGTACATTTTGGACACTTGAAAAGAAAATGGAACCCGGCAATGGCGCCGTATATCTTTGAGGAAAAAAAAGGTATCCACATTATTGACCTAAATAAGACAATTGCACACCTCGATCATGCGAGCGCTGCTTTAAAGCAAATTGCAAAGTCGGGTAAAAAAGTTCTTTTCGTAGCTACAAAAAAACAAGCCAAAGATATTATTTCTTCAAAAGTGAAGGAATTGAATATGCCTTTCGTTACTGAAAGATGGACAGGTGGAATGCTGACTAATTTTGCTACAACGCGTAAGTCAATCCGTAAAATGACTACGATTGATAAAATGCAGGTAGATGGAACTTGGGCAACTCTTAATAAGAGAGAGCGTTTGTTCAAAACTCGTCAGCGTGAGAAATTAGAGAAGAATTTCGGTTCTATTTCTGATATGACTCGTCAACCAGCTGCAATTTTTATCGTTGATATTATCAAGGAGCACATTGCTTTGAAAGAAGCTAAAAGATTAAACATTCCTGTATTTGCTATGGTAGATACAAATACAAATCCTAGTCTTGTTGATTTTCCAATCCCAGCAAATGATGATGCTACAAAGTCTATTACATTAATCATGAATGAAGTTTGTGATGCAGTTAGAGATGGATTAGCAGAAAGAAAAAGCGATAAGGATTCAATGGAAAAAGAACTTCAGGCGAAAAAAGATGCTTCTAAAGTAGAGGAAGCAAAAGCAGAAGCACCTAAAGTAGAAGAAACAAAAGCTGAAACTCCGGTAGAAGCAAAAAGTGCTCCAGCGAAGAAAGTAGTTAAAAAAGTGAAAGCAGAAAAGGTTGAAAAAGTAGAGGTTAAAGAAGCGAAGGCTAAAGTAACTAAAACAAAAGAAGCTAAAGCTGTTGAGACTAAAACAGAAGAGACAAAATAATTGAATTAGTGGCTTCATTGAATAAGTGAATCCACCTTTCGATTTTCAAGTATTAATATTTAAAATATATATCCATGGCAATTACAGCTGCAGATGTAAATAAATTAAGAAAGCAGACAGGTGCAGGGATGATGGACTGCAAGAAAGCTTTAGTAGAAACTGATGGTGATTTTGAAGCTGCAATTGATGCGCTTAGAAAGAAAGGTCAAAAGGTTGCTGCAAAAAGAGGAGATAACGATGCGAAAGAAGGGTTAGTTTATGCACAAGTAACAGAAGACGGAACTTCTGGTGTTGTTTTAGCTCTGAACTGTGAAACGGATTTCGTTGCTAAGAATAGTGATTTTCAATCATTTGTCCAATCATTAGTAGATATTGCTATCGCAAATAAAGCTCCAAACACAGAGACTATGTTAGGCTTAACTTATGATGATCGATTAACTGTATCAGAAAAGTTAATTGAACAAATCGGTGTAGTAGGAGAGAAGTTAGATATAAAAAGTGTTCAATATTTATCAGCCGATAGTGTTGTAGCATACAATCACCCAGGAAATCAGTTGGCAACTTTAGTTGCATTGAATAAGAGTGGTGATGCAGCACTTGATGCGGGTAAACAAGTCGCAATGCAAGTAGCGGCAATGAATCCAATGGCTTTAAATAAAGAAGGTATTGACGAATCAGTTATCGCAAGAGAACTTGAAGTAGGTAAGGAATTGGCAATTCAAGAAGGGAAACCAGCTGAAATGGCGGGTAAAATTGCTCAAGGAAGGTTAAACAAGTTCTTTAAGGAAAACACATTGTTGAGCCAAGCGAATGTTAGAGATAACAAACAAACGGTTGAACAAATGTTAAATGCAGCAGAAGCCGGTTTAACAGTAGTTGATTTTAAAAGAGTAGGGTTGGCTTAAATTGGAAAATAGAGACATTGAAGGCCATTCGTATTTTACGAATGGCTTTTTTTTTAATTTTTTTTTTGAAAATGGAAAACGTTCTGTGAATTCTGTATATTTGCTCAACCGAAATTTTCAATATGAAATACAAAAGAATATTACTTAAACTAAGTGGAGAATCCTTAATGGGAGATAAAGATTTTGGTATTGATAACAATCGATTGAAATCATATGCCAATCAAATAAAAGAGATTCATGATGCAGGCGTTCAAGTAGCAATTGTTATTGGTGGGGGTAATATTTTTAGAGGAGTACAAGCTGAAGAAGGTGGGATGGACAGAACACATGGCGACTATATGGGGATGCTGGCCACAATGATTAACTCAATGGCTTTGCAATCTGCATTAGAATCAGCGGGTGTCCAATCAAGATTACAATCTGCAATCGAGATGAAAGCAATTGCGGAACCTTTTATCCGAAGACGTGCTATGCGTCACCTGGAAAAAGGAAGAGTGGTTATTTTTGGAGCAGGTACTGGCAACCCTTTCTTCACTACTGATTCTGCAGCAGCATTAAGAGCAATTGAAATCAACGCAGATGTGATCTTAAAAGGAACACGTGTAGATGGAATATATACTGCTGATCCAGAGAAAAATCCAGATGCGACTAAGTATGATATGATTAGTTTTGACGATGTTTATGGGAAGGGTCTAAAAATTATGGATATGACCGCTTTTACTTTATGTAAAGAAAATAATCTTCCTATAATTGTCTTTGATATGGATACACCAGGTAATTTAAAGCAAGTTGTCGATGGAGAACAAGTTGGTACGATAGTACGAAATTAAACGAGAAAAAATGACTGAAGAATTAAATATGATTTATGATGAGTTGAAAAGCTCCAATGATAAAACTGTCGCGCACTTTGAAATTGAATTATCAAAAATTAGAGCTGGTAAAGCATATCCAACAATGCTGCAAACAGTAATGGTTGATTATTACGGTAGTCCAACTCCGATTCAGCAAGTTGCTAATGTGAGTACAATGGATGCTCGAACAATTACCGTTCAGCCTTGGGAAAAAGCAATGCTCGAAGAAATAATGAAAGGTATTATTAATGCAAATCTTGGTTTTGCACCACAAAATAATGGTGAAACCTTGTTAATCTCAGTTCCACCATTGACTGAAGAAAGACGTCGTGATTTGGTGAAGCAATCAAAAGTAGAATCTGAAAAAGCTAAAGTTGGATTTAGAAACAATCGAAAAGATGCCCTCGATATGCTTAAATCTTTGAAAGATGATGGCTTATCTGAAGATATGATGAAGGATGGTGAAAGTGAAATTCAAAACCTCACAAATGCATTTACCGCGAAAATAGATGAGTTGTTAGTCTTAAAAGAAAAAGATATTATGACAATTTAATCCTGGGTAAAGAAGAGCTTTCATCCGTATTTCAAATGTTGGAATGCGGTTTTTTTATTAGAGTACTAAAATTTCTACTCGCCGATTAGCTTGTTCTTCATATGAAAATTTAGGTTCCTCATAAATTGGCTTAGTATTACCGTATCCCTTTGATTTTAATCTATTTTTGTTTACTCCATGCTCAATAAGGAATTTTTTCACACGTCTTGCTCTAGCTTCTGATATTTTTTGACCTGCTAAAGAATTGTCTCCCAATGCAAAAACATGGCCTTGTATTTCAATACTAATATCCGAATTCAATAATAGAAAGTCTTTTAGACGATTTAATTTAGGCTCTGAATTCATAGTTATAATGCTAGAACCAGGTTTAAATTCAATATCTTCAATTTTTACACTTAATCCTTTTGCAATTCTTTCCAGAGAGAACAAGACCTCTTGGTCATCGAAAGACGAAGCCATGATAATTGTATCCTTGAAGAAAAAACCTTCTACATCGCATTTTATTTGGAATTCATTTTTCCGATCGATATTTAAATAAACATCAGACGCTGTATATAAACCATCTAAATTCTTGGAGTTTGTTATAGCGATAGAAGCGATTAATGGATTGTTATTAACCTTGTCTCTAATAATGATGCTAAAGGTTGGAGCGAAATCATCATACCTCCTATCCAATATTTTGGATTCAGGTTTAATTATCTGCTCAGGTAAAAAAATCCAGTCGAGTTCGAGATAATTATTATTTTTTTCAGAAGATGAAAACAGAATGTTAATTTTTTGTCCTTTTTGAAGGCTAAGGCTGTACAAAAAACCACTTCCGGTTGATTTACTAAGGCCAATAGATTTATTTTCTCTTTTACTATGTAAACGTACAATTTCAGCAACTCCAGATGTGATCTCTGAACACATCTTGTTTGCTAACTCTTGAAAAATAACCATCTGAACAAAGTCTTTTTTCACATTGGCCGAAAAATTTAATTCTCCAGCGCTACCAGCAACATATGAGACCCATAATTGATTTCCTTGTTCAATTGTTGATAGTGATTTGTAAGCTTCAATTGATGGGCTATTTTTTTCACCAGTAAATTGTAATTGATATAAATTATTCTCGAAAATATTAATTGCACCAGAACAAGAATTAATTGAATTATCTTGTTGATTTTGTGCAGTTAAACTAACAGAGAATAATGATATCAGAAGTAAAAGAGGTAATTTTATCATTGTCATTACAAATGTACAGAAATTGTTGCAAGAAATAATGTGAATTAAAAGAGATCTGCTATTATGGAAAAATTGTATGAGAAAATTGGAAAAGATAGGATTAGAGTTTTAGTTGCTAAATTTTATGATATCCTTTTTAAGGACTCGACAATAAAGATCTGTTTATGACTGCTCACAGTTGAGCAATAGATAAGCAGCTTCCAGCAAAATAACGAGTCAAATTTGTTTAATACGCAACGCTTTTAAGCTATATCATTAATTTTTCATACTTTTGCATCAATAATTTAATCAATAACAAAAATTTTATGAAAAAGATTATCGGAGTTGCTGCATTTGCAGTATTAGGAATGGTTGCTTTATCTTCATGTAAGAAAGATTATGATTGTATAGTAGATGGTGCAGCAGTTGAAGGTTTAGAGTGTATAGACTGTAAAGGAAGTGAAAAAGATGCATTTGAGGTACTATGTACTTTAGTTGGAGGTAGTGTAGAAAAGAAATAATTTATAGCAATATAGGTTGTAAAAAGGAGAGCTATATAGCTCTCCTTTTTTGTGAGATCAAATTTCATTTGTAATTAGTATAATAGAGAATATGAAGAAAAGAATAATAGTATTTGGAGCCATTTTAATTTTTGCTTCATGTAAGAAGGATTGGACATGTTCTTGTTCAATAAATGGAGCAGACGCAGGAAGTTTTATAATCGCAGATGAGACAAAAAAGAAAGCAAAAGACGAGTGTGATGAAGGCGATACTTCTATCAGTTTATTTGGGGCTGCTATAGTGAGTGAATGTGAAATCAATTAGCAAATGAATTCAATAGAATTATTTTTATTAGACAATGATTTTTCTTGGACATTGAGCAAGGCTGTTCCATATTTAGCAATGATTCTTCTGGGTTTTATTTTTATCTATATTCTTCACAAGAAAATACGTCCTTTAAACGTGTTTTTGAGGTATGGAATTAAACTGATTATTTTAGTAACTCCATTTGTCCTTTATTTTATCATTAGTCCAATTTATAGTGGTGATTTTTCTAATAACTCTATAGAATTAACTAAAGATTCCGCAGTTGGGGAATTGGAAGGTAGAAGATTAGTTGTATTGTCAACACCAAATTGTCCACATTGTTACGAGTCTATAGGTAGAATGGTGAAATTGAAGGAACGCGTTCCTTCAATAATCATTGAATATGTAGTATGCAGTAGTGATACCTCGTCAATTACTTGGTATCAAGACAAGGGGAAAGCCGCAATATCTGTTAGACTTGCTGAAGAGATTGATGCAATGGTTCAATTAGCTTCAGGACATTTTCCATCATTTATTTTGGTGAATAATGAGAGACCTTTAACTAAGTGGTCAAACGATTCTTTTGGCGTTCTAGCCATTGATGAAGTCGAAGATTTCTTTAGGAATTAATTTAATTTTAAAATAAAAAAGCAACTTTTTTTAGCGGTTTCCTTGTAATTCTATTTAATTTCAATTGTTCTAATTCAAATTGTCAATTATGTTATTTAGTATTTCACTTGGCCGCATTGCTGCAGAAACATCAGAATCAGTTGTCGAATAGTAACCTCCAATTTCAACATGAGAACCTTGAGCATTTATCAACTCTTCAATTATTGCATTTTCGTTTTCTGCAAAATCATTTACAATTGACTTGAAATCCGATTGTAAATCAGCATCTTCGGTTTGTTTAGCTAATTCTTCTGCCCAATACATTGCTAAATAAAAATGAGATCCTCTATTGTCAATTTCATTTACCTTTCTTGATGGAGATCGTCTATTATCTAAAAATTTAGAAGTTGCAGCGTCAAGAGTTTCACCAAGAATTTTTGCTTTGTTGTTATTGGTTGTAATCGAAAGATGGTCAAGTGAACAAGCCAAGGCTAAAAATTCACCAAGGGAGTCCCAACGTAAATGTCCTTCTTCAACAAATTGTTGAACATGTTTTGGTGCAGAACCACCAGCGCCAGTTTCAAATAAACCACCCCCCTTCATAAGAGGAACAATTGAAAGCATCTTGGCACTTGTTCCAAGCTCAAGAATAGGGAATAAATCCGTTAAGTAATCTCTTAAAACATTTCCTGTAACTGAATTTGTATTTTCACCTTTTGCTATTCGTTCAATAGTGTAACTAGTAGCCTCTATTTGTGACATGATACGAATATCGAGCCCTTTTGTATCATGGTCTTTTAGATAAAGATTTACTTTCTTAATTATTTCTCTATCATGTGCACGTGTTTCTGATAGCCAGAATATTGTTGGGTAATTTGTAGCTTTCGCACGAGTTACAGCAAGTTTAACCCAGTCTCTGATTGGTTCATCTTTTACTTGACACATTCTCCAAAGATCTCCTTTTTCAACTGTATGCTCCAAAAGAGTTGTATTATTTGCATTAATAATTCGAACTGTTCCATTGGTTGTCATCTCAAATGTCTTATCGTGAGAACCATATTCTTCTGCTTTTTGCGCCATTAAACCAATATTAGGAACTGTTCCCATTGTTGCTGGGTCAAATGCCCCATTTTTCTTGCAGAAATCAATCACGACTTGGTATAAATCAGCATAGCTATTATCTGGAATTACAGCTTTAGTATCTTGTAATTTACCATCTCTGTTCCACATTTGGCCAGAAGTTCTAATCATTGCAGGCATTGATGCGTCAATAATAACATCACTTGGCACATTTAAATTTGAGATACCCTTCTCAGAATTAACCATGGCTAATTTAGGGCGAGAAGCGTAACAATTATCAATAT
>CAJQQA010000200.1 GCA_905480355.1 uncultured Flavobacteriales bacterium
AAACAATGATTCCCATTATTGTAAACGCGACAAAAAACAGAAAACCTACACCAAACACAGAGTGGTTAGCTGTAATTATCCCCATTGCTTCACTGTGAAGCTCTAAATCCTCAAGTTGAGAAGAAATCACACCCTCCAAGCCTAAGAAACTCATAAACATTGCTACCACAAACACATCAGCCATCGACCATTTACCCGATTTAAAAGCGAAAAAATGAATAAATTTATTCGTTGCCATTTTCTGATTAAATGCCACAACGAGTGTTGAAACAATTTTCAATACTGGAAAAACGATGCTAAACAATAATATTAATATTCCAACAATAATCGATTGTAAGGTCATTGACAAGAACAGTAACCTGACAACTTCAAAAATACTTTTGCTTTTGTAGAACAGAATTTGGTCGTTAAATTCTACCTTTTCTCCCATTAAAAGAAAACTAAACTTATCAATTCTCACATCAATCTCCATCATAGGAGTAATTACGGCGATAGTTAACAATACAAGTGTAATTATTGAAAGTAGTAAAAAGTCTATTCTTGGAACATTACCTACTCTAAATAGTAGTAAGAATAATACCATTATGGCACTACCAAGAATTATTAAAGTATATAAATTCATTCTCTGATTAACTCGTTTCATTTGAGTTGAAATTTCTTGAGCACACTCTCCAGAACTCGTCGAGTTGTACTTATCTAGAATTGAGTTATAAAGTTCATAAGAAGCCAAACCTGAAGTTCCTTGAGCTTGATCGTTGAATTGTTGAATGATGAAAGCCTTTAGGTTTGCAGTCGTTTCATTCGATTCTATTTGCTCTATAATTGCATCCGTAAATTTGGGGATTTGTTTTTTCACACCAAACAAGTCAACCGCAGCCTCAGCAGCAAAAGACTTAAGTCCCGCTCCAATCCATGGAAGAAGATCTGTCTCCGAGTTAACATCACCTCTCAATTCTACCAATAATGTATCCAAATAACTATTTAGTATTGATTCGATATTCACCCGAAGGAAATCTTTATTCCCTGTAGTTAACTTAAAACCCTCTACTTTTTTAACAACAATATCAGCTATTTTTTCTTTCCATTTTGTCACATTGAGGAGACCATACTTTATATTTTGAATCTCTGCAAAATCTTCACCATATTCCTTCTGTTTTGACGATTCAGAAATCAAACCAAACGAGCAACCAACGACACCAACAATTAGTATCATACTTATTATTCGTCTTATTTTTGATGCTTTTGTCATGGCACTTATTTGTTACTTTCTAGTTTTAATTCTTCTTCACTTAATAAGCCCACCCATAGTGATATTTCCCCATTATCTAAACGTGGCCATATCGGTCGAATAACACCTTTAACAGCGTCAATATTCAAGTAGTCTCCGAAAAACAAACTCTGTTTTGGAGTAAAAGGTGAATGTGAAATACGAGAATCAACAAAAGTAATACCTCCGTCTCTCGATACACTCACATAAACATCTGTCTTAGTATCTTCGTGATTTCTCCTGTCATAATATATAAAGTACAAATAACCACTACTTTGATCCACGGTCATCCACGTAAAAAACTGATGATTTTTAGAGTTATCTTGATTAACCTTAATTCGTTCACTCCAAGTATCTCCTCCATCAGTTGATTTCATTATCCAAACGTCAGTGTCCATCTCTCCATTCTTCTGATCGCACCAATTTAAATATAGTGTTCCACGATTAGGGCCATTACTCAAATCACATTTAAGAATTGGAAGACCATTTGCTCTGTAAATTCCAGGTATTTCCAAAGTCCATCCTCCAAATTGAGGCCCTATGAGCTTCTCATTCTCCAACCATGTTTCCCCTTCATCTGTAGATTTTTGCATCACCAGTCCTTTAGGGCCAGTCCATGTGACATACAATTCTCCATCTTTACCAACAGCTGGCACAGCACCCTCAACAGTATTGTCATCATCAATACAATCACCCAAATAAGATGATATAACTATTGGTGAAGACCAGCTTGTTCCCTGATCGAGTGATTTTGAAAACACAATTCTCGAACTGTCCCGTGGTTTTTCTGATCCATAATCATCAAACTCTGTCCATGTCATATAGATGACATTTGTTGTAGGGTCAACGACTGTCCATTGCTTATCTTGGACTTTTATTCCATTTGGTTCTGGAAAAGACCCATCGGTAAAATTTTCACATACGTTATCGGTTGTCTGGCAGACAATTCTATCTAAATGAGTTGATTTTTTGTAACTGGCCAAGTGAAAATAATACAACCTTCCTTTTGTATCAAACATTAAAACAGGATCACCCCAAACACCGTAAGGACTTTTTATACTTTTACTAACCCAACTCTTTCCACCGTCTTTAGAATAGTAATAATCATTTAAAACAGAACCTGCTGCCATTAAAGATGTATTATTTGGATCTATTGCAATGGACGGTTCTATTTGGGAAGTTGCATAAGTTGCTTTTCTTGGCTTCTTCAATTGGACCAATTCAAAATTCGATTGTCCATAAGAATAAGAACAAAGAAATAAGAAAACAACAATTGTTTTAAAGCTCATATTTTCTTTTAAATTACAGTTTTCTCAACCAAAAAGGAGTGTATTCCCCATCAATAATAGTAAAGTCAAAACGTGGACTTTCATAGTTTTTCACTTCAATATCAGTAGAATAGAGTTGATTATCTCTCGAATACAATACACTTAAAACATCTCCTGTTACAGAGCCATTAATAAATGCATCGAAAGCATTTTTTTCTACACGAAAACCATTACAACCAATAATTTCATCATTGACACTAATACCAGCATCTTCAGCAGCTGAATTACTTCGAATTCCTTTTACGATCAACCTACCTCCAGAATTTGACATTGTAATGCCTACACTTGGAATTGCCTTTCCCACATAATTAACTTTCAAACCCAGTGGAGTAAATTGCTCATTATAATCTGGAATTTCTGTACCATTAATATATTTTGAATAGAAAGAATCCATATTTTCACCAATAAAACTAGCCAGTTCTTTCTTGAATTCACTTTCTGAAAAACCTCTACCTTTCTTCACATAATAATCGGCATAAATTTTTTGCATAAAATCATCAAGGCTTTTCTTGCCTTTGTATTTTTTTATAATTTTCGCGTCTAACATCATTGCAATAACAGACCCTCTAGAATAATAAGACATGGTTGTGTTTTTACTGTTCTCATTTGGTCTGTATGCTTTTATCCAAGCATCAAAACTTGCATGTGACACAGGTTGTACCCTTGTCCCAACCGAACCTTCAACATAGTTTAGGCTACTGAACATTTTTCCGACAAATTCCTTATCTGTATAAAATCCAGCTCTTAAGAGAATCAACTTTTCGTAATACGATGTAAATCCTTCCATCACCCACAGCATAGAAGTGTAATTCTCTGAATCATAATTAAATGGTCCTAATTCAACCGGACGAATACGTTTTACATTCCATAGGTGAAAATACTCATGAGCAACAAGCTTTAAAAAATCCTTGTATTTAGAACCATTATAGGTCCATCTATTAACACTAAGTACAGTAGAATTTCTATGTTCCAAACCTCCTTGGGCGTTTACAACATTATGTATAATAAAAGTGTACTCTTGGTTCGGATTCTGCTTAAAAACACTTGTGGCCCCTTCAATAACTTTGGTCATATCGACTTTCAGTTGTTCAATAGAATAGTTTCCATAGTTGTACATCGCTACATTGTGTTTCAATCCATCAGCCTGAAAAGAAAACACCTCTTGATTTCCAATTTCAATTGGGCAATCTACCAAATGATCATAGTTTTCAAAAGAATAAATTGTTGAACCATCTTTGGTTATTGCTTCATTCTCTTCCTTCATTGCTGTTGTAATCACATTGAATTCTTTGTGAGGATAAACTTCAACTAGCCCATTCTTTTCTTTATGATTTTCTACATACATAAAAACACCGGATCCACTAACAAAACCATGAGTTAAGTCAAGAAAACTAGTTCTAACAGAAAGTTCAAATGCATACACCTCATACCTTACATATACCTTTTTAGATTTACCACGAACAATAGACCAAGTATTCTTGTTGATTTTTTTAATTGGAAGCTCTTTTCCATTTGCATTGAATGCATGAACTTGGTTCACATTTTTCGCAAACTCTCTTGCTAAATATGATCCCGGTGCCCAAATTGGCATTTTTACGTTTAATACTGCATCTTTAAAATCAGTCAACTCCATTTCTACCTCATAATAATGGTTTTGAGGTTTCGGCATTTTCAAATGATATTTTATTTCTTGCGCAAAAGACAAGGTAAAGAATAAAGAAAGTAAAGCTGAGATTAAATATTTAAACATAAATTTGTATTTTACTTCAAAGATATCATTTGAAATTAATTAATATCGCAAGAAGTCACGTTAATAAACAATCTTAAACAAAAAAGATGCCTAAAATAAATTTAATTATCGTTTTATTATCCACCGTTTTATTTAGTTGTGTTCAGGATTCAAAAGACATTAGAACATCTGATGTAGATGGAACCAATTTAACACTAGAGAACAAGATTTCTCAATTAGAATTGGACAATGCAATGAAAGATTCTTTGATTAATGAGTCACTGGCTTTTTTCAATGAAATTCAATCTAATCTTGAAACAATTGGGATACGAAGAGATGAAATTAGAACGATTTCTGATAATCCTGAAATTTCAAATGATGATAAAACATGGATACTTGAAGAAATTAAACACATCAATTTCTTGCGTGAGGAGAATGCTAACAAGGTTAGAAGAATGACACAACAAATGAAATATAACAACTTTAAAATCAAAGAATTAGAACTCATGGTTGAATCATTAATTAAAGACATCCAATGGAAGGATGAACAAATTAACTTGTTACAATCTGAACTTAATGGTCTTGACAAAGAATATTCAGCACTTTTTGATTCATACCAAGAACAAGCCATTATTCTAGATGCGTTGACAAGTGAAATAAATACTGTTTATTATGCATATGGTACTGTTGAAGAATTAAGTGAGAATGGGGTTGTCAACAAGAAAAATGGATTTTTAGGAATTGGAAAAAAAACAGAATTAAAAGCAGATTTGAATGATACGTATTTTACTAAAATTGATGCTTCTCTCACAACATCTATTACGATTCGAGGAGAAGGTCTAAGATTCGTAACGAATCACCCACAGAAATCCTATTCAATTGAAAGTGACCTCAACAGTTCGGTAATTACAATAACAGATGCTTCAGAATTTTGGAAAATATCGAAATATTTAGTTGTAACAGTTGATTAATGGAAAAGTCTGATGAAAACATAGACGCTGCTGTAAAGAAATTTCAAAGTCCTGTACCACTTCTGATTAATTTGAAAAACTTAATTTTTGGAAAAGAAAAGCCAGATGTATATACTCAATTAACGTTTTACATCAATGTTATCATTTGGCTTACCTTCTTGCTTTGGAGCATTTTGAGTTATTTCACAATATCTTCACATAAGGTCATGAATCAGTTTAAAGGTATTAATATCGAACGAATTATTCAAAAACGAGGAGAGGAGTTAGGTTTTGAAGGAACGGACACTTTTCTTGATTGTTTACTTACTTTTAACGGTGTTGCAATTATCTGCTGGGGCGTAGTTTTCTTTGGTTTAATTCTCCTGTTTCGAAAAAAAAATAAAGCCATTTATTTCATTCTAGGAGGGACTTTTTTCTATATCGGAATGAGTATCTTTTATTTGAGTTGGTCCTATTTCATTGAAGACATGACGTCCTATGACAAGGTTGCTCTACTAATTATCATTGTCAGTACAATTTTCCATACACAAATGATTAAACAATCATCCGAAGGCGACCCAGTTAACTTTTTTGAGCCTGATCAAGTAGAAGAATGATTTTAGAAATCGATTCTACGTTTTGTTCTTCTCTATTTAATGTCACATTCGCTGATTTATAAAAAGATTTGCGATCATTCAATCTCTCTACGATGAAATCCAGCAAGTCTTCATCATTCAAACCGTCAATTAACGGTCGTTTAGATTTTGCATTGGTAAGTCGATGAGCAAGCTCTTTTGATGTTCTTTCTAAATAAAATGTACAACCAATAGCATTCAAACGTTCCATAGCATCATTAAAGCATGGCATCCCACCACCTGTTGCTAAAACAAATTCTTGTTGGTTTTTTAATTCTTCAATGAATTCGGTTTCAATTTCTCTAAATCCAGTTTCTCCCTTTTCTCCGAATAACACACCTATTGTCTTCTTATATTTGAGCTCAATTTCTTTATCAGAATCAATAAACTTCACCCCCATACTATTAGATAGTTTCTTACCTAAAGTGGTTTTACCACTTCCCATAAATCCGACAAGTATTACTCTTTTCATAACAAAGTATAAATTACAATAAATTAGATTGCTGTGCAAATAAGCAAATAATTATTAAATTAATAGCGCTATTGATTGATACGAAAGGATTTCATCACTATCATTTCACTCATTATTATTAAGTAAGCTAGTCTCGATGAAAAAATAAAAAAAAAATGATTCTAATCCCTTGTGATAATAAATATTACATATATATTTGCATCCGCTAACGCGACGATTTGGTAGCTCAGTTGGTAGAGCAATACACTTTTAATGTATGGGTCCTGGGTTCGAGCCCCAGCCAGATCACTAAAAAGCTTCAACAAATGTTGAAGCTTTTTTTGTTTTCTTCAAGGCCATAAGTTTGTGCACAAACTATAAATTAGATCTAAGTTCCTGCTCTAGCTTTTGGTATTCAAAGGGTTCACTTATATTATTTAACACTCAATTACCATTTGAGGATTTTGAGCTATTGATTTTATTGAAGAGTCAATTAGTAGGACAGAATATAATAATTTGTAAGAACATTATCGTTAAACAGCCATACACTCATAAAGCTTATCCCAGTAAGCATCAACTTTTTCTTGATTTTCAGACTCGTTTTCCAATATCGTGTTATAATTCTGTGCGTCTTGGAAAAATTCAATCGTTGTTTCTAAATAACAATCACAATCAAACATTTCAGAATCGCATTTATCTTTCACGATTTGTTTGCGCTCTTCTGTCCACTCGTTTGGATCGCCTGCACATGATGATGATAAAGTAACTGCAGCTGCGATTAATAAAAATTTAAACTTCATTTGAAATGATTTATTATTAGTATTTTCGTTTTATTACATCTAAAATTAAAAATTATGCTGATTAAACATTTAGGAATACTGGTAATATTTTTCATAGGACTATCTTTTACTTCTGTGAATGCTCAAAAACGAACTGTATCTGGAGTAACTTTTGATGCCAAAACAACAATCAATGGAAAGACATTATTGTATAATGGGTCTGGGTTAAGAGAGAAGTATACGTTCGACTTGTATGTTGCTGCTCTGTATTTAAGAAGACCATCAATGGATGCAAATAAAATTATATCTGATGATAATGAAATGGGGATTCACTTAGAATTAGTTTCAAATAAGGTTACCAGAGAAAAATTTATCGAAACTGTTAAAGAAGGCTTTGGAAAAGCAAGTCATGGGTCAGCAAACGACAAACAGATTAAAAAATTCATGGAATTTTTTAAAGGAGAATTTAAAGATGGAGATAAAATTTACATCAACTATTCACCAATCAAAGGTGTTTTAGTTACTATGAATGGGAAGGAATTGGGATCCGTTACTGGGCTTGAATTTAAAAAAGCCCTCTTTTCAATCTGGTTAGGAACTAAGCCTGCAGATTCTTCCTTAAAAAAAGGAATGCTAGGAAAAGTATAGACCTGCAAAAGGATTACGATTTTCATGCAAAATTCATTATCTAAATAAGATGAATCAGTCAAGACAATACTTAGCTTTGGAGTTAGCGGTTTGAACTATTTGGGTAAAGAAAAGTATTCAGTACAATAAACTAATCCTCTTCCACAATCTCATCTTCGTTCACTTGCTTCAAGCGATCAGCATAATCTGAGGGTAAGAATTCGAAGAAAGTATCTCCTCTTAATCCAAGACGAAGACATTCCAATGGAATCATTTCATTTGGAGCAATATTTCCAAGGTTAACATTATGTCCAAATAGTTTTATAAACCAAACTTGCTGCGTTTTCTTAGGTGCTTCCCAAAGAATACTGTCCGGTTTTATTTTTGCAATAATTCGATTAATCAATAATGTATGTGCATTACCATTCGGTCTAAATACACCAACATTTCCAGACTCTCGTCCTTCAGCGATTACTTTCCATGAACCAGCTTCAAGCTCTTTTGACATCCATTTAATCCATTTTGAAGGAGAAACAATAATCCCTGAATCTTTTGATCCAACTTCTGAAAGCACTGTTCTGTCTTTAGCAAACTCATGTATTATTTCACATTTCTCATTGTGATCAATAATGATAGAGCCATCGGATACTTCAACAAGATCCAGATTATACTTATCCAACATTAACTTGTACTCTTTAACCATTCCTCTTGCGAAGAATGCTTCAAAGAGTGTTCCTCCCAGATAAGGTCGTATTCCTGCTTCTTGGTAAAGTTTTATCTTTTCTTCAAAATTTCTTGTAACAAAAGACGTTCCAAATCCAAACTTAACAACGTCAGTAATGTGTTTCGAGGCATCGATAAAATTCTCGGTTTCGCGCAAGCTCAATCCCTTATCCATCATCATCGTTACTCCTGTTTTTCTAGGGGCAACAGCTCTTTTTGGGATATGTGGTAGTTCAAAATTCATTTCTGGTTGATTTTTTTTCTAATTCTAGTACTTGATTTCAATTCTATTCTGACAAGTCTTTAAATTCTCTAATCGATTTAAATTCTTGGTTTATTTCAAACAATTCTAATGCTTTCTCCTTGTCTTTCTCAATACACTTACGGAACAACTCTAATGACTCTATCTTTTTGTCCATTTTCCACAATACGATAACACGTAATATCTCACTTATCGCATTCTCAGGAAACTCAAATAAAAAATCATACACTGAAACGAGAGAATCTTCCGAAAGCAAAGCTACATAATTTGTTAAACATTCCTCATCATTTGGATCAATTGCCAGAGATAATTCATAAAAATCTGATGCTTCTATGTATTCTTCCAACTTTTCATGAGCTCCAGCGAGTACATGATAAATCCCTGCATTCTCTGGATCCAACTCCAATGCTTTTTGAATAAAAGGAAGGCCTTCTCTTGTTTTCCCCTCTAAATCTAAAATAATACCTAAACCAAGATGTGCATCAGGCAGTAAAGGTGCTAAATCGATGCTTTTATTGTAAAAATGGCGTGCTAAGTCCAATTCATTTAATTGTTCGTGACATTCACCTATATAACAAAAAGCGATTGGATCATCACCGTCCATTTCCACGCATTTATGAAAACTTTCAATGGCTTTTGTATATTTACCCAGAGACAAAAATGAATTCGCCAAATTAAAAAATACAGGGCCGAAGTCTTCATTGATCAAGATGCAATAATCGTATGCCCAGATTGACTTCTCAAAATCTTCTACCTTAGCATATGCATTGCCCAGGTTATACCAAGATGTAAACGAATATGGATTTTCATCAATAAAATCAGAATAACATTTAATTGAACTTTTATAATCACCAAGTTGGTCGTAGCAAAAAGCTATTTCGTAAATTGCTGTTTCATTATTAGGATTAAATTTTATCGCATCTTTCAATACTTTTAACGCAGATTGATAATCTCCTGAATTTTCGTATTCTATTGCTAAGTCAAGGTATAATTCATCTTTATGATCTTTTTCTGCAATTGAAAGCGCTTCTAAAAAAAAGCGTATAGCATTCTTAGTATCCTTTAATTGACTGAATACTGATGCTTTTGTCAAAATAATTTCAAAAGAGTGCTCTCCTTTCTTTTCAAGTTCCAAGATGAGATTAATTGCTTCTTTTAATTTACCTGTAGTTGAAAAACACTGCGCTTTTCGCAAACTAAAAATTGAATTGAATGAGAAAGAAATTAATGCTTCATCAATACAAATTAATGCATTTTTGAATTGTCCATTAATCATAAAATGATTAATCAATGCTTCCCAACGATCGCTGTCAATGAAGCCATAAGCTTCACCATTCATTAAAGCTTCAAACTTTTGAAGGTCATCACTTAGATCACCTTCAAAGTACTCTGCATCATCATCTCCATTTCCATTATCAAACATAGGCAGTTATACTTACTGTAAGATACTCTATTTCTCTTGATTATATAATTTGCATGAAAATTGTTTTGAACAAATTATTAACACAAGAAAAGCCGCTCATCAATTGATAAGCGGCCTTATTTATTGAATTCTATTTACTTTCCAGAACGTTTACGCTCATTTTCTTTTAATAAAATTTTACGCATTCTTAAGTTCACTGGAGTTACTTCTACATATTCATCAGCCTGAATATACTCTAAACACTCTTCAAGGCTAAATACTCTTGGTGGTACAATTCTCACTTTTGCATCAGTACCAGACTTACGCATGTTGGTTAATTGTTTCGTCTTCGTAACGTTGACAACCAAGTCATTCGCACGACTATTCTCACCGATAACTTGTCCTTCATAAATTGACTCACCTGGAGCAATAAAGAATGTTCCTCTTTCTTGTAAGTTATTCAAAGAGAACGGAATT
>CAJQQA010000201.1 GCA_905480355.1 uncultured Flavobacteriales bacterium
CAGGTAAAGTAAATGCTGGAATATCAATAGTATAAACATACGTCCAATCAGCTGTGTTACCAGCACAATCAGTATACGTAAATACGTAAGTCATTGTTCCTTCACAAGCAATATCTGCTGGTGTAGTTACTACTGGTACAATTGCATTACCACAAGCATCATTAACAACTCCTGGGGGAATTGGTTCAACTTGTGCATCAACTAAACAGTTAACTGTACTTGCATCATCTGCAAATGGGATAACAAATGGTGCCAATGTTACTGTATAAGTATACGTCCAATCTACTGTGTTACCAGCACAATCAGTATAAGTAAATGTCCATACTGCTCCTACTCCTGTACATCCTGTTGGAGATGGTGCTGTAATAACTGGAAGAAGTGTTGTTCCACACATGTCAACTACTACTCCTGGATCTGCTGGTTGAACTTGTGCATCAATTACACAGTTTACTACACTTACGTCATTTGCATAAGGAATAGTAAAGGCTGGAATGTCAATTGTATAAGTGTACAACCAATCAGCTGTGTTGCCAGCACAATCAGTATAAGTAAACGTGTAAACCATATCACCTTCACATGCAATATCTGCTGGTGTAGTTACTACTGGTGTAAGTGGATTACCACAAACATCAACAATGCCTGCTGGAGCTGTTGGTACAACTTGAGCATCAACTAAACAGTTTACAGTACTTAGTCCATCAGCTGGAACAACTGGAACTGTTGTTGGCTCAATAATAATAGTCTGTGTAACAAAAATGAAGTTTGCACAATCATCGGTTACTCGGTATCTTCTTAGTATTGTCTCTGGACAGCTTAAACCATCTGAAGTGTCATCTTCCCATGCAACTGTTGGTGTCGCTCCATTGTCATTCTCGTCAGTCACAACTGTTGGATCTTGACCTAATATATCAGCAAAGCACTCAACATCCATTGGCAAAGGATTAGAAGCTGTTGGTGGTACGTCGACAAAAATTGTAACTGTATCGTTAACAATGCACCCATCAAAACTAATTTCCAAAAAGTAATCAGTAGTTACACTAGGGGCAACAACCACTTGGCCATTGTCTTGCCCTGGGTTTGAAAAGGCAATAGTCCCTGAACCTGCAGCACTCGACCAAGTATAATTAGCCCCTTCTGTCAAAGTTATTGGATCGGCACCAATTGTTACGTTTGTTCCACCGACACAAACTATTTGATCTGGTCCAGCATCAATAAGCATAGGAACTATTGTTATAGTTAACGGTTCTTCATCATCACAAAATGGAGCAACGGAAAGTACATCGTATACAAAGAGAGAGATACTAGAAGTGATGACATCTCCAGCATTATATTGAGTACCAGTACCTAATGCTCCAGTAAAATACGCTTCATTATTTGTTAAATTTGAACCAGTAATGCTTGGTAAAACATAATCACCACAAACAATTATATCATTCGGTGGGTCCAAAACGGGAGACAAATCAACTGTAATGCAAATAGTTGTATCATAAAAACAGCCAAAATTATCTTCAACTTCAAAAACGTAACAGGCAGATCCGGCAATTATTGGCTCAACTGTGATTGGATTTGTTCCAGATACAATTGTAGGATCTGGCAACCATGAAGAGTTAACTATAGTTGGTGTAAACGTCGTTGTAGTTGAAAGCAAAGCAGGATCAAAATTGATGTTCCAGCTAAAGATAAATCCATTATCTGAAGCCAAATTATCTGTAATAATTACCGTCCAGTCACCATTCATCGTACAACCAACTAACCCAGCCATATTATCTTGAGCCTCATATGTGCCAGCCGCTAAAGTTCCACCAGAGTTCGCTCCCCAAGTACCGTTTGTGGCTGTGGGTGACCAACAATAATCAAAGCCCGTGCCTTGAGCTGCTGGCTGACCATCATTATCAACCGGAATACCTAAATAAGTACCTCCTCCGCCATTTCCAGGGTAATTCACTAAATCTATTACTTCCCCACTGGGACATTGTATTGCTATATTTAAATCGCCCATATAAGAATGCTCCATGTTTAGGCAAATATCAAAAAGATCGTTGATATTGTCTAGAGTTTGTCCAGGCAGGTAACAATCTAAATTTACACTTGCTTGATATGAAACTCCTGAGCCGTCAGGCAAGGAAAGTGAAGGAAAATTCGGAACTGTACATATAATTTCATACAATACAGGAGTCACAACACCAGTTATGTCAGATGGGTCTCCAGCGCAAATTGGATCAGGATTAGCGATTGAACCAGCAAAGTTAGGAGTTGTTGAGACATATACCAATTGATCAATATCATTTGCATTAGAACATCCTTCTATGTCAGATATTTCTAATTGAATTAAAAAACCACCCTCTACCGGATAATTATAAGAAAAATTTTGGCCCGTTTGTGTTCCTCCATCTCCTGTAAACCAGTCAAAAGTTGAAGTCCCATCAGACTGCGTATAACTAAAACCATTATCAGGATATACACCAACACCATTCAATTGTAAATCATCTCCTTGGCAAAGTCTAATGACTCCATCAGGGTCAGGTGCTGGCGAGAAATTTGCTGTCGCTATAACAGTTTGACACAAGGTAGTGCAAGAAATATCGGCAACCCATCCATCATTAGTTATAGAGCCTGAAGATTGAAACCAAAAAGTAACACAGCCAGAAGGATTATTAGCCTGAACAATTCCAGTTAGAGGAGAATCATTCGAATAACAACCAAATGTTGGTGCTAAAATATCTAATCCATCATATACACAAAGTACATCACCAGCTACAGTACCTTCAACATCAAATGAAGTAAAATCAAGAACTACAGCTTGGCCCGGAATTGAAGGACAAATTGTAATTAATTCATCTTCATTATTTCCATAAAAACCTGAAGGGCCTCCTGAATCATAAAAAACATCACCACAAACATTAACCGTTCCCCCCTCACTAATATATACACCTACACATGGCGCACATGGCCCACCACAATCAATGTCAATTTCTCCTTGATTCTGAATGCCATCTGAACATGTGGGAGGCGGTGGGACGATACAACTAATAACAGCTTCCCAACCAATATCACTAACACTAATGTCAGACTCAAATACAAATGTCAAACATCCTGAAGATGAAGTAACAGTACCTGGCGATAGCGTACCCGTAAATGGGCTACCCGGAATCTGAGCTGATCCGGTATTCGGTCCATCATAAATAAATAAATCATCAAAGATATTCTCAATATCAAACATTAAAAAATCAACAACAACTACTTCTCCAGGTGTAGAAGAACATATTGTCATTTCATTCAATTCTCCATTTGAATAATTTGCCCCATTACCCCCTGAGTCATAGAAAGTACCTGAGCAAGTATTTATTGTACCGCCCGATGAAATCAAAATATCACAAGCAGCACATGGCCCTCCACAATCAATTCCAGTCTCACCTTGATTCTGAATTCCATCTGAACATGTAGGAGGTGGTGGAGAAATACAACTAATAGCAGCTTCCCAACCAGGAAAATTAGCCGATGCATCAGAGTTAAACTCGAAAGTCAAACAACCTGAAGATGAAGTAACTATTCCTGGAGAAGTTGTGCCTGAAAAAGGGCTTCCGGGAATCTGAGTTGACAAAGTGTTTGGGCCATCATAAATAGATAAATCATCAAAGAAAATCTCAAGCTCAAACATTGTAAAATCAATGACAATTTGATCTCCTGCCACATCCGAGCAAAAAGTCATTGTAAATGATTCACCAGAAGAATAGTCTCCAATAGTACCTCCAGAATCATAAAAATTTCCTGAACATGTATTTACAGTTCCTCCATTATCAATTGTGTAATCTTGAGAATATGAAATTGACCAACTCAATAAAATAATTAATCCAATAAACCCGATTCTATTTTTTTTTGCAAAATTCATCTTTTATCTTTTTGAATTAATTATTTTACTAATATATTCAACAGGATAAATCATTATAACTTTCCCCGAATCTCCTATAATATAATAGGTAGCTTTAGTTCTTTCAAATTGAAACTTATACTTTAAAAAATTGAAATCTTCTGACTCTAGATCTAACAAAAACTCCTCCGGTGAAACAGCTTCAAGTTTTTGGGTGACTGTATTGAATTTTGGAATTTTTATTACCACTTGAAAATCAGACATTTTCTCATCAACATAATCCAAAATATGGTATCCTTCCTCACATCTAACATTTAGGTACTGAAGACAGCTTGGGTTAGACAATAAAACATTTTCATATTTTTCATCGCCTAAATACTCCAGCAACTGATCATTCTTCGAATAATTTTGTGAATATAGACTAGAGGTTATAAATAATAAACTAATGAATAAAATGAAAAATGTTATAAACGTGGATTTTATGAGTTTTAAATCTCTGTAGTTAATCATCATAATAAATCACTTTTTAAGGTAGTCAAATAATAGTTAAAACAACCTTTGAAAGATAACTCAAAACAATTTATAAAATAAGGTCTTATGAATATTTAGGGGGTTTCAATTAACAATAATGGTGTGAGACTAAACATCGCAAACCAATATTATTTTTTTTTTAGACAGAAAAAAATGTGAAGTAACTCTGTTTATAATTCTTCTAAGGACTTCAGTATCGCATTTGCTTCGCTCTCATAACTGTCTTTTAATGATTCAAGTGTCCATGCCATGACAGAATACAAGCGTTCACTACCTACAATGTATCCGATCCAGTAGCTAATGTCAAAGTCTATTCCTTCTATTCGAGCATCAAAAGCATAAAGATGAGCATCTAGACCATTCACTTTTGTTTTTACAACATTTGATTGACTTATAATCGTCACCCCTTCGCTAAATGAGGATAGTTGAATTTCTGCAAAATTGCCAATCAAAGACATATCGTCATCGTATAAATCTGCTTCATTCATTGCATCTTCAAATAAATCTCTATCCTCGTCAATTACAATAATATATTTCTCGCTATAAACATTATTATATTGTAAAGAAGCATCATCATTTAAACTCGTTGTCATTGTTAAATCGCTTGGAATCTGAATGGCGTAAGTATCATTAACTTCCTTTCGAACCACACTTGTTTTGGCAAGTTCTTCGACTGTAGTATCATCTGAAGGCTCAAAAAAGCTACCATTAAACTCTTCAGCTGAAGAACCTGAATCGCATCCCATGAAGAATAAGGAAATCGCAATAAATGTAACTATTAGTGTTTTGTTAATCATCTTAGTTAATTTTTATATCGTTTTTCATCAATATACAAACTTTCAGTTTAACAACTATAATTCACCTCAAGCATTTAAAGTAATCATAAGGCTCTTGACAGCTATCACATTGATAAAGTGCTTTACAAGCTGTGCTTCCAAACTGACTTACCAAATGTGTTTCATCAGAGTCACATTTTGGACAAGGAACAACAAATGACTTTGCAAATAAAATGCTTTTATCAGGTTCATTCACTGGTGGTGCGATTCCGAACTCTTTCAGCTTCACTCTTCCCTTATCAGTAATCCAATCAGTAGTCCAAGCAGGGGAATATTTCATTTGAACTTTTACATTTGTCAAATTATGCTTTTCTAGCTCTGACTTAATATCGGCAATAAAAACATCTGTAGCTGGACATCCACTATACGTAGAGGTGATTTCAATAAGTATTTCTTCATCGTTAACCTTGACGCTTCGAACAACTCCAAGGTCAAGAATTGAGAGCACCGGTATTTCTGGATCAGGAACCTTTTCCAACCATTTCCATATATTTTTCTCTAGTGACAATCGCTATTTTTTTTTACCATTGAGAATTAGGGTACGCTCGTTGGATATATTGCATTTCACATAAAAGATGCCCCAAATACTCTGAGTGCATTGCATTTCTGCTTCCTTTTTGCATGTATTTACTTTCTGGTAAATCTAACTTTCCTCGCTTTAAGACACTTTCGATTGTAGCATTCCAAAGCGGTTTTATTTCTTCTAAATCAATAGCTATACCTTCGCTTGTTAGTAAATGATCTCCATCATTCATATCGAACATGTCTCCAGTATATGACCATAGTTCGTTTAATGACGTTTGAACCTTTAGCTTGCTTTCTTCTGTACCATCACCTAAACGAATTACCCATTCGCTTGAATGTCTTAAGTGATATACCACTTCTTTAAGTGATTTCTCTGCAAAAGCAGCAATTACACTATCCTTACTTTCTTTCAGTTTTGAATAATGATGAAAATTAAATGCATCTACAAAAAAGCTCCGAACAATTGTATCTCCAAAGTGTCCATTTGGTCGTTCTGCTAATAAAATGTTATAAAATTCTCTTTCATTTCTTCTAAACGCAACAGTATCCTCAGTTTCGTCACCGCCTTTTAGTTCAGCAATGTAGGAGTACAACATTCTTGATTGACCGAAAAAATCCAAAGAAATATTTGTTAGTGCGATGTCCTCTTCCAGCATGGGCCCTTTACTGCACCACTCAGCTAAACGCTGTCCAAGAATCAAGCTTGAATCTCCCAAACGGAGACAATAATTAATTAACTCGTTTTTCATTTTAAATATTTTTTGACCCTTCCGGCATAATGTAATGTACTGCTTGTCTATAAATCTTATCATTAGAAGGTTCAAAAAAGCTGCCATCTTCTTCTGGAATCGAAGAGGTAATATCAGCAAATTTTACAACCCAAATGCATGTACCTTCTTGACGTCTTGTATACATATCACGTGCATTTTGAAGTGCCATTTCCTTTCCCATAGCATGTATATTTCCAACATGTTTATGAGCTAAGCCTGGTTTACTCTGAATAAATACTTCCCAAATATCTCCTTGATTATCCATTGTGGTTTTATCTTTCTTTTATTAATTGTTTTTTTCTGCGTATGCATTAGCTGCTTCTCTCACCCATCTTCCCTCTTCATGTGCTTTAATGTGATGATTAATTCTATCATCATTACATGGACCATCACCATTCACAACACTCCAAAACTCATCCCAATCCATTGCGCCAAAGTCATAGTGCTTAGTCTCCTCATTCCATTTCAAATCTTTATCTGGAATTGTCAAACCAATTAATTCTGCTTGAGCTACTGTTTTATCAATAAACTTTTGCCTTAGATCATCATTTGACTCAATTTTAATTCCCCATTTCATAGCATCACCGCTTCTAGCTGAGTCTTGGTCATGTGGGCCAAACATCATTATCGAAGGCCACCAAAAACGATTCATTGCATCTTGTGCCATTTCTTTTTGCTCTGGAGAACCGAGTGCCATTTTTGAAATAATCTCATAGCCTTGGCGTTGATGAAAACTTTCTTCTTTACATATTTTAACCATAGCGCGAGCATACGGACCGTAAGAAGTTTTTTGCAATGAAACTTGATTCACAATGGCTGCACCATCAACAAGCCATCCAACTGCCCCCATATCTGCCCAATTAAGCGTTGGATAATTAAAAATACTTGAATACTTTGCTTTTCGAGATTGTAATTCTTCAATGTAAACTGCACGACTTTTACCTAAAGTTTCAGCCGCAGAATATAAATATTGTCCATGACCTGCTTCATCTTGTACTTTAGCAAGCAAGATAACTTTAGCTCTCAAACTAGGAGCTCGAGTGATCCAATTCCCTTCTGGCTGCATCCCTATGACCTCAGAATGTGCATGCTGCGACATTTGACGTTGTAAATGCTTTCTATAACCATCAGGCATCCAGTCTTTTGGTTCAATTTTTATATTGTTATTTATTTTCTCTAAAAATTTATCTAAGTCTGTCATTGTTAACGATTTTTTGTATTGATTGCAAGTTACGAATAATCTTTAAAAAAAAAGATGACAAAAGTCATTTGTAACTATTTCCTTAGATTTTTATCTAAGTCTATAAAAGTTCTATTTTTGTCTAAATAAGAATAACAAATAAAAAATATAGATGGATTTTTATAGTCTTCGAATTAAGGGAATTAAAAAAGAAACAAATGACGCTGTATCGATTACTTTTGATGTGCCAGAAAATTTAACTTCTGATTTTAAATATACCGCAGGACAGTATTTAACTCTAGAAGCAACAATTAATAATGAAACAATAAGACGTGCTTATTCGATTTGGAAAGCGCCTTTCGAGAACGAAATATCTGTTTTAATCAAAAAAATTGAAGGTGGATCTTTTTCAAGTTATGCCAATCTTGAATTAAAAGTTGGCGATGCAATAAATGTTTCCAATCCGCTTGGTGGATTCAAAATATCCTCTGATGATGAAAAATCAACTACTTTTTTTGCAGCTGGAAGTGGAATTACACCTATTTTATCAATTGTAAAACAACAGCTGTTCGATCATTCATCGAATAGCGCAACGTTATTTTACGTAAACAAAAATACTGATTCTACAATATTTATGGACGAGATTGATAAATTATCATCAAATTTCCCAAATCAACTAAACGTTTTCCATTTATTCACACGAGAAAAAAGTGATAAGAACGAATTCAGTGGCCGAATTAATGAAGCAAAATGTGCTGAACTTCTTGAAGCAGGAGCCTTGAATATTAATTCTGATTCATTTTACATTTGTGGGCCAGAAGAAATGATTCTTTCCACTAAAGACTTTTTAATGGAGCATTCTGTAGAAAAGCAGAAAATAAATTTTGAGCTTTTCACAAGTAATGAACCTGATGAAGTTGATCTTGAATCTCACTTAGATGAAGCAACCGTTCACATTACTATCGACGACGATGAATTTGAGTTTGAATATGTGCTTTCAGCATCTAATTCTTTACTAGACGCCGGGAATGAAACAGGACTAGATTTACCCTTTTCATGTAAAGGTGGAGTTTGTTGTACATGCAAAGCAAAAATAATGGAAGGCTCTGCGATGATGATAAAAAATTATGCCCTTTCTGATGAAGAGGTAGCAGAAGGTTACATCCTGACCTGTCAATCTCACCCTACAAGTGAAAAACTTGTTATTTCATATGACGAATAAAAATTAACACATAAAATTATGGCTTTTTTCAAGAAAATATTCGGTGATTCCAACAAAACAAAAACACCAAAAGGGTTTCATCTGTTAACTGTGGATTCGACAGCAAAGATTGGTGGAGAAACAGTGAAAGTGACTTTCTCTATTCCTGAGGAATTAAAAAGTATTTTTAATTTCACTCCAGGTCAATACATTAATTTTAGCATTACTTTAAATGGAAAAGAACATCGTCGATCTTATTCAATTTGCAGTGGACCTGACGAAATGCTATCAGTTGCCATAAAAAAGGTGAAAGATGGTGTCATTTCAGCTTGGTTCAACAATGAAGTTACCTCTGAAATGAAAATTTTAGCCACTAAACCTGAAGGTAATTTCATTCTCCCGGGTGACACTGATAAGATTGTTGCCATTGCAGCTGGAAGTGGAATTACGCCTGTATTATCAATCTTGAAATCAATTGAAAAAAATCAAGGCACTGCAGCATTATTTTATGGAAATCGTTCGGAGAATGAGATCTTATTTAAATCAGAAATTGATGAACTTTCTTCTACCAAAAGCACTTATTTTTTAAGCCGGGAAGAAAAAGAAGGGTTTATTTCAGGACGAATATCAAAAGAGAGTTTCACCACATTAATTAAAGCTAATTTGGAAATCTTAAAATCCGATGTATTCTTTATTTGTGGTCCAGAAAAAATGATTCGAGACATTAGTGAAACTTTAGAATTATTTGGTGTAGCGAAAGACAAAATCAAATTCGAACTTTTCACTACTCCCGTTTTAACTAAGTCAGATGGACATACTGAGGATACTAATTTTTTAGGAAAGAGTAAAATTAGCATTCTCGTAGACGGCACAACAACTACGTTTGACTTAGATTCTAAAAAAGTTATTCTTGACAAAGCAATTGATGAAGACATTGACATGCCATATTCATGCAAAGGTGGAGTGTGTAGCTCTTGTAAAGGAAAAGTATTGAAAGGTGATGTTTATATGAAAATGAATTATACCTTAACGGACAAAGAAGTAGAGGAAGGATATATTTTAGCATGTCAATCATTCCCAAGAAGTGAAGAAATTGTCATAACGTATGATTAAACATATGATAAGAATAGAATATTAGTAATGGAAGAAAAATTAACAATAGTTGTTGTTGGCGCGAGTCGTGGAATTGGGAAAGAAATTGTAAATCGATTAGCTTCTAACTCCTCATATACAATTCTGGCGCTTTCAAGAAATTTAGATCGAATGGAGAACAATTTCTCTTCATTTAAGAACGTAAAATGCTTTTCTTTCGATTTATCAAAAAACGATGTTAGAGAACAAGCATCTCATATTTTTAATTCTTTCAAATCAATTGACATTCTTATAAATAATGCGGGAAAACTTATTAATAAGCCTTTTGTAGAATTGACGAGTAGTGATTTATCGGAATGTTACCAGGTAAATGCAATCGGTGTTATGCAAACCGTACAAGCAGCCTTACCTAAAATGGAGCAAGCACATATCGTAAACATCAGCACTATTGGTGGATTTCAAGGTAGTGTTAAGTTTCCTGGGCTGACAGCTTATTCGACCTCAAAGGCAGCAGTTGTTTCTTTTACCGAACTATTTGCTGAAGAATACAAAGACACAGCAATAAAAATGAATTGTCTATGTCTTGGAGCTGCCCAAACCGAAATGCTTGAGGAAGCCTTCCCTGGATATGAAGCACCAATATCGGCCATGAAAATGGCTGAATATATAGTGGACTTTGCATTAAATGCCGATCAATGGATGAATGGGAAAATAATACCTCTCAGTTTAAGTACTCCATAAAATATTTACTGTTACTTCTACTTTTTTTATCATTATAACTGAAACACTTCTATTTGAATCAGAAAAGAAATATAAAAAATCTATCAGAATCTGAACTAATCGTTCTGGCCAAAGACCAAAGCTATTATTTTGGTGTATTGTATGATAAGTATTTTGATCAAATTTTTCGTTTTGTCTTCAAACGACTTGGAGGAAAAGAGGATATTGCTGGCGATTTAACTCAGCAAACTTTCATAAAGGCAATGGCTAACATTTCCAAATACGAGGATCGAGGACATCCGTTTAGCAGTTGGCTCTATACAATAGCTCACAATGAAGTTTCCATGTTTTTCAGAAAACAAAAAAATATTTATACGGTTTCTATTGACGAAAATCAACTTTCTGACATGGCAACAGAAGCTTCGATTGGCAGTTATATGACAACAGAAGAACAAGAAAAACTGATTGATATGATGAATGAGTTGGAACAAGATCACCTTGATCTTATTGAACTTCGTTTCTTTCAAGGCATGAGTTTTAAAAAAATTGCCGAAATTTATTCTATCAGTGAAGCAAACGCAAAAATGAGAACATACCGAATATTAGAGCGTATTGGGAAAAATTGGAACATCAATAAATGAGAAAATTTAAACTAAATAAAGAAAAGAAAAATCTATCTCCATCTGAGGCTCAAATTAAGCGTCAGAAAGATTTCTCGCGTCTGCATCACGACTATGAGAAATTAACCAAAAGAGGAAAGAAACCGCTTTTCAAGGATCCTAAATTGTTCATATTACTCTTTCTGATTGGAATCATAATGTTTCTACTCTTTCTTGAAGACTAATATTATTTGATTTCATTCTCCTTTTTTGTAACTTCAATCTATTAAACAAGAAACTTGAGAGTATTACTTTTTTCATTTCTAATCATAGTGAGCTTTCAAGCTCACTCACAAGATATTCATTGGTCACAATTCAATGATAATCCTATTTTTCAAAACCCCGCAAATGCTGGACATTTCATAGGAGACTATCGCTTTATTGGTAATTATCGAGATCAATGGAGAAGCGTTACGGTTCCCTTCTCAACACTTTCACTTTCGAGTGATTCTCGATTAATTAAGTACAATAACATTGGGTATGGGATTTCATTTTTTCATGATGTAGTTGGTGATGGTCAATTTCGAACAATAGAATTACAAGGTAATGTTTCTTATCATTTAAAACTCACCTCCGATTCGACACATAATATTCGCGTCGGTATGAATTTCGGGTTAAATCATCGTCAATTTAACAGTGACCAATTCTTCTTTGACAATCAATTTGACGGGATTAGTTATAACCCAGCACTAAGCAGTGGCGAAACTTTTCAAAGTGACAGAAGAAGTAACATGTCCGTCGGCGTTGGCGCTATTTATCATTACTATATAAATGAGCGTTTCAATTTTATTGGAGGTGTTGGCGCATTTAATTTGAATCGTCCTGACCAAGGCTTTTTTACCACTGAAATAAAGCGTGAAATACGCACAACCTTTTTCGGAAAAGGAATTTATAAATTGACACCTGATCTTGACCTTGTACCCGGTATAAATTTATCGCTTCAGGGAAAATACCGTGAGTTTGTAGTTGGCTCTTCAATTAAATATACCTTAGTGAAAAGACTTGGAGAGTATAGAGCCCTTTATGCTGGTATTTGGTACAGAAATAAAGATGCAGCTTTTATTACTGCTGGCGTTGATTATCAAAGTTGGTTTTTCGGTTTAAGCTACGATATCAATTTTTCAAAATTAGTACCTGCCAGTAGAGCAAGAGGAGGAATTGAGATTGCTGTTCGTTATATTATTCACAGATTTAAACCGAAGAAAATTAAACATCGAATATGCCCAGATTATATTTAATACTATTTTCCTTTTTTTTTGTCGTTAATATTAATGCTCAAAACAACTTAAAGAAATACTTGTCTTTCGCAAAAGAGCAAGCAGATAAAGGTGATTATTATTATGCTCTAGAATACTATAAAAAGGCAATGGAATTGGACTCCAACACCATAGATATATTATGGAATGTTGCAGAAACCCATCGTGCATATAAAGACTATCGAAAAGCAGAATTTTACTACGCAAAGGTATATGACAGAGAGGAAGCAAGAATATACCCAAGCAGTCTTTTAAACTGGGGACTAATGCAGAAACATAACGGTAAATACGAAGCAGCAGCCTCAACTTTTAAAAAGGCTAAAAAGAAATACTATAAGCAGAAAAAAAGTTATCTCTATAAAAAAGCTAAACAAGAATTAGCCAGTGTTGTATGGGCACTTTCAAGTGCTATAGACAATACAGATATAATTATTAGTCCTCTGCCTGCCAGTGTGAATACTAAAAACTCTGAATTTGGACATGGTATTTACAATAAGCAATTGATCTTTTCTAGCTTGAGAGCCGATTCTATTAGCGCTGCAGAAGAGGTATATGGTTCAAGCTATAGAACATCAATTTATTCCAGTGAAATTGTTGATTTGAAATTCTCTAATTCTGAAAAAATAGTAGACCTGTTTGTTGAAAATTTAAACACGGGAAATGGAACTTTTTCGCTGGATGGGAAACGATTTTACTTCAGTAAATGCCAAGAAGACGGGTACAATTATAAATGCAAAATTATGATTGCGAATTATACTGATGGTCATTGGTCCTACATAGATTCTTTGGGAGAAATAATTAATCAACCGCAAGCAAATACAACAATGCCATGCATTGCTTTAATAGATGGGAAAGAAACGTTAATTTTCTCATCTGATCGAGAAGGCGGAAAAGGAGGATTAGATATTTATTATTCCGTTATTTCAAATGGAAATCAATACGGAAAGGTAAAAGCAATTAAAACAATCAATACACTTGACAATGAAATCACTCCTTGGTGGGACGCTAAAGAACAAGCTTTGTATTTTTCCTCTTCTTGGCACAATAGTTTTGGAGGATATGATGTCTTTTCCTCAGCTTTCACTGACAAATTTAACAAACCTATAAATGCTGGACTGCCAGTAAATAGTTCAGCTAATGACATCTACTATTTTGCTGAGGGTGATACAAGTTATGTTACTTCAAATCGAATTGGTGTAATGTTCAGCAAGAACCCCACCTGTTGCAGCGATATATTTATGCTTATTCCTCCAATAATAGATGTTCCACCTTCAAAGGAAGAGACGTTAGCTGACTTAAACAAACGACTGCCTGTTACACTATATTTTCACAATGACATTCCAAATCCTGACTCTTGGGACACTGTAACTCCTCAAAGTTATATGGAAACATATGATGACTATACAATTATGATTGGCCGCTATCAAAAAGAATATTCTAAAGGACTCAGCGGAGATAAAGCTGATTTTGCAAGGCTAGACATTGAAAATTTTTTTATCGAATATGTAGATAAGGGTGTTGCCGATTTACAGTTGTTCCGAGAATTGCTTTTGAAAGAATTAGATCGAGGAGCTAAAATTAACATTACTGTTAAAGGGTTTGCAAGTCCGCTCGCTAAAACGAATTACAATGTGAACTTAACAAAACGTCGAATTTCCTCTTTGGTAAACTATATGAGGCGTTTTAATGGAGGCGTTTTTGCTAAGTATTTAGACAATAACGCTCAAAATGGTGGGAAAGTAATATTTTCTCAAGTACCCTTTGGTGAATATACAGCGAATCAATTAACAAGTGATAATCCAAATGATGTTCAGAACTCAGTTTATTCAAGAAATGCAGCCATTGAGCGAAAGATTGAAATTCAAAGCGTTAGCTATCTAGAAGATGATAAAGAATTTTCATTGACGACTACAAACCCTGTATTTGATTATGGTGATTCGAAGCGTGGTGATATACTGACCCATACGTTTAGAGTTAAGAACAAATCAAATGAAACTATCTCAATTTCTGAATTCAGAATACCCTGCGATTGCACAGTTGCTGAAGCAGAAAAAGGAGAATTAAAAGCAGGTGAAGAAATGGAGATTACAATGACCGTGGATACTAAGAATTTAATCGGGTTTATGGTTAAATCAATTTACGTCAAGATCGATGCTAGCGATGAAGAGTTGAGATTGTATATTTCTTCGGAGATTAAGTGATAGAAATGATGAGCTCAATTAATTTGAAATTCAAGCCCCCCTTACTAAAAGAGCAATTAAAGCGAGGATTAAAAATAAATCCTATTTTTGTGTTCAATTTGTAAATTAATGTCAACGATTACAGCTTCTAATAAATCACCGAAAGACAGAATAAAGTTCATTGACATGGCTCGTTCCGTAGCAATTTTATTGATGTTAGAAGGACATTTTGTTGACGATTCATTAATGGAGAGTTTTCGGGATCCAGACAACATCATTTATTTCACCTGGCGTTTTGTTAGAGGGTTTACAGCTCCAGTTTTCCTTACTGTTACAGGATTGATTTTTGTTTACCTGATGCTCAAGAATAGTCATGAAAACTTCTTTACCAATATTCGAATTCGAAAAGGTTTTAAGCGCGTAATTGAGCTTATTTTCTGGGGAGCAGTTGTGCAATTCTATTCATTTCATGTTCTTGAATGTATTGCCTTTGCTATATTAAGTATTCTAATCATATTTGGGTTTTACAAATTAATCCGAGTCATTCCTTTGTGGATTTTATTTTTGATTGCAGCTATGAGTGTCTTTAGCTTATATCCTTTTATTAAGAAATATTACGGAAGTGGAACTTTCATAGAAAAAGAATTACTGTCGGGTATTAAGTCAATCTATAATTCAGGAAGAGAAAACACTATCCACTTCCCTATCTTTCCATTTATGGGATATACTTTTTTCGGTGCAATGATTGGTGCTCTGCTCCACAGTTTTCCGAATAAAATAAAAACTATGGCTTTTCCTACTATTTTTCTTTCTATAGGTGCAGTGATGTTTTATGCTGGAAAAATAATCCTTGGTGGGTTAGATTCATTTATAGATTTATTATCTACATCTTGGAATTATGAATTTGTAAAAATTGACTGGTTATTAGAACGCGCTGGTATCGTCTTTATGGTTCTTAGTTTTCTGATGTATGTAGATAATTTATGGGGAAGTAAACTTAAAAATTCAAGTCTTTTTTTGAAGATTGGACAAAACACGCTCACCATATATATTCTACACATGGTACTATTGTATGGGAGTATTACCTCATTGGGTTTAAACAAATTGTTTCATAAGAGCTTGGGTCCTTGGCAGGTTTTAGTCGGTGCCCTTCTCTTTATTGGAGTTTTTGTAGTGTTGATCAAGTATTTAGATTGGATTAAAGAGAAACTCTCATTTATTCTAAATCCGATTAAGCGTTTTTTTAATACCCTTTTTTTTATTCAATGATAGATTAATCACGCATTTCTTTAGACTTTTTTCTACGCCTAAAAATATTATTTGGCTTTACAAAAGTTACTGTATGCTTACTGTTGCGAATCCCACATCCATCAATAATTTCAAGCCTTATCGTATAAGTGCCTTTTTTCTTGTAACGATGAGTTATGTCAACTTCTCTTGACCGTGTTCCATCACCGAAATCCCATAAAACGGCAGAAGAACCAGGATATAAAGCATTCGCTAATAAATAAAATTCCTTTCTGTTTCTTGTCTCAGCAGATAAAGTCAATTGATTATTATTCAAGTGATGCGGCACTGGATTCGATAAAATATAATTATATGCCATATCATCAATAAACTTCATCTTTTCAGTGTTCCCAACGTTAAACGCTGATTGATACATCGATTTTTTCTTGAAAATTGAAGTATAGAGTGTCGTTACAATCAGGTGAGATCCCATTACAGAAGGATGCATTTGATCTTTTTCATAAAGTTGAATCGCTGGATTAGAACGCACTTCTTTCCAGACATCACCAACTGGAGCAATCATTAGATTTAATGTATCTGCGATATAACGATAACCATATTGTACTGCTTTTGCCATTTTAGAAAAAGTATTTATCTCATCTCTATTCTTAAAGCCGTTTTCATATCCCCAAGTCATAAAAAGCATAACATCGGTACATGAATTGTTCTGATGAATAGAATCTACAATTTGTTGAATATATGGCAAAGAAACAGAATCAATATACTGTTTAGAATAACTCAATTCACGACTAAAACCTTGTAAAACAACATAATCCCATTGTTCTGAGTTAATTTTAGCATACATCTCAGAACGTTGACTATGCATTTCAAAAGTATGACTGCTTTTGGCACTCATTACAACCTCAACATTCTCACCATTTGAAGTCGCTATTTTATCAAATAGCTTAGGCATATTATTCATATGCGTATAGCTATTTCCAATAAACAATATTTTTAAAGGATCTAGATTCTCTATTTTCTGAGCTATGCTATTAAATCCAAAGCTCAAAATCGTGAACAATACCAATATATATTGAGTAATCTTTAATAAGGGAGAATAGTTTTTAAAAGTGACCATACACTGAAGTTATCAAATTTCACTCCAAAAACTAAAGATTAGTCCTAATCTAGATGAACAGAACTAATACTAGTAGCAATTTCAAACAATTCTTCAGAAGTTAATTCAAGCTTAACGTTGGAGAAATTAATATCAGCTAAGTTGTTGATAGGGACTAAATGGATATGTGCGTGCGGGACTTCAAGTCCAATTACTGCCATTCCAATCCTTTTACAAGGGAAAACCACTTTAATCTTTTGCGCTACTTCTTTAGCAAAAAGAATCATTGCAGACAAATCACTATCAGTCAAATCAAAAATATAGTCAGTCTGCTCTTTTGGTATAACCAAAACATGACCTTTCTTTAAAGGCATAATATCCAGAAAGGCGAGAAACTCATTTGATTCATGCACTTTAAAAGAAGAGGTTTCTCCGCTAACTATTTTTGAAAAAATCGTAGCCATTAACGTGTAATTTCAATGATTTCGAACTGAATCATTCCATTCGGTGTAACCACTTCGGCAATATCACCAATAGATTTACCAAGAAGGCCCTTTCCAATTGGAGAATCTATACTTATTTTATTAGCTTTCACGTCTGCTTCATTTTCAGCAACAAGTGTATAAATCATTTCATTGCCATTTACAGCATGTTTAATTTTAACAGTTGAAAGAATATATGCCTTAGAATTATCAATATTAGTATCATCAATAATTCTTGCATTTACTATTACACCTCTCAATTTTGCAATCTTCATTTCTAAAAGTCCTTGTGCTTCTTTTGCAGCATCGTATTCAGCGTTCTCCGACAAATCACCTTTATCAATTGCTTCACCAATTAGTTTTGAAATTGCAGGTCGTTCAACGGCTTCCATTTGAAACAACTCGTCTTTCATGTGTTTTAAGCCCTCTTCAGTATAGTAGCTAATCTTTGACATCTCTAATAGTGTTAAATAAAACAAGAGAGCTCATAAGAACTCTCTTGCTATTCAAATATAATAATTTTGTTTTACTTTAAGCTTATCGTGGCACCTATTGTGTGAATGACACCAAAAACCCCTGCGAAACGTGCAGCATATTCAATACCTAATGCACTTTTGTTCTCGCCAACTAATGCATCAACTGAAAAACCTGCAGTAGGTCCAACAAGTGCATTAGATCTATTTTCTACATCTAATAAATTCTTTTCATACACATAACCTGCTCTAAGATTAAATGCAAAGTTCTCTTGCGTCATCATGTAATTAAGTCCAAGTCTAAATTGATCACTTGAAAATGAATTTGCTGTAAATGCAAGTGCGACATTCAATTTGTTCTTTTCACCAAAGATGAAGTCATAAGAACCTCCAATTGCTAATAATGAAGGCAGCTCATAGGTAGCTGAACGCTGTTCCAATGATACAATCTCACCAGTTTCCACATATGTTGCTTGATTTGCTAAACCATCACCTTTATAACGCATTACTGGTCCTACATTTTTTAATGTTATACCGAACTTAATTTGGTCTTGCTCACCTGTAACGTATCTAATTCCTGCATCAATACCTACTCCTGTAGCTTTTAAATCAGCAATTGACTCAGCGATAACTTTAAAACCAATTCCACCTGAAATAGAACTTGAAAATGCTCTTGCATAACCAATACTAAAAATATTAGCTCTTGGTGAAAACACACCAATCTGCCCTTCAGGATTTGCTACAGTTGTTACATCAATATCACCAAAATTCATGGATTGAATACTGAAAGATAAAACACTAGATTCTGAAACTCTCTGTGCAATACCAAATGCGTTCAGTCCAATATCAGCTGAACCCATCCAATTTGTATGGTTGAATTTGATCTGAGTTTTATCTGTATAAGCAAGTCCAGCAATATTTATAAATGAAGCTTCGAGCCCGTTAACACATGCAATACCAGCTCCACCAGAAGCAGCACTTCGTGCCCAAGGATTTACCAGCATATGTGATGCTCCAGCAGAGCCAACACGATCTTCATTACCTGCATTTACATAGAAGCTTGATATAATGGCTGCTCCAATTATAAATCGGGTTTTAATTTTTAAAATAGAATTATTCATTGTATCTGTTTTATTCTTATTAAATACCTTGTAAATCAATTTGTCTCATTCCTCCGAAGAATTTAATAATCACCTCTCCAATTTCAGGAACATCTACATGTATCAAATAGATACCACCTGCAACCGGAATTCCTTTAGAATTATTCAAATCCCAATCCAATGAAGTCCTTGGACTGTCTTTTTTAAACGTTCGGACCAATTTACCATTAGCACTGTAAATTTTTACAGTACACACTTCAGGAAGATTAGTAATCTTCACACGCGTGTCTAGACGATTATCCTCATATTGCGAGTAAGCATAATAAGGATTCGGGACAATGTTAATCATATCTAACACCTCTGATAATCTCTCTTGACTACCAATTTCTGTTGCCAAATCATCCATACTCCATGAGTACATTGGACGACCATTATTAGGGCCTCCATTTATATCTCCAGCAGTATAAAAATCTTTGTACTCCTTGTTTACTCGAAGACTTATGGTCGCTTCTGTACTTAAGAGTTCAGCTCCAAAGCCTGAAAATGTTCCTGTAGCTAGAGGATAAACTATCCATGAAAGATTTCCGTAAGTCTTCGTTTTCTGTGAATTATTATTTGCTTCAATTAGCAACATATCGTTATACAGCTGATTTGTTGCCAAGTTTTCCGCATCGGAAGGCACATACGCAGGATAATCATTTCCTTGAAAGTGATTGTTAATGGACTTCTTTTGGTAATTATAGATATACACTGGATGCATACCTCCCAATATTGGATTACCGTTTGCATCTGAAACTCTTTCTGTTGGATTCCATTTCATATCTGCCCCATTATCAATCGCTAAAAATGAGTTTTCTCCAAACGACATGTAAAGTCTAGCACCTGATTCTACGTCAATAGCGTAACCAGGGAACCAACCCATTCCAGTATTTCCAGTACCATCATTATTTCCATTCTTATCAACACTTGGACTTTTTCTCATTTCTCCTGGCTCAGCATTTCCTACATTGAAAGCAGAAACTCTACCTAACTCAATAATTGGACAATAAGTCCACTTAGATTTATCACTCGTCATCACAATGTCTACACTTGGTAAATATTTTATTGACGCATGCTGTCTCGCTTGAGTTGGAGAAGATAAGTTGTAATAAGCAAGAGGCATATATTCATCTTGGTAACCAACTATTTTGTGGGGTGCAACAGACCCTCCAAGTATTTTAGCCCATTTCTTATCATCATCATAACCTATTTCGTCAGGATATGCACAAGTTTCTAAGAAATTTGCAACATCTGGATCATCATTACACTGAAGTCCACTAATTCCTGCGTCAGTATCAGGCGAAAAAGTTCCTGAACGAATCCAATTTGTTGGATACATAACATCATTATCCGTAACACCTCTTAACCATCTTTTCGAACTATCTGCGAATGATAAAGTAGCTTCTAATAAATCTGTAACTTCAGCTTGACTTGCAGCTACACCATTCTCAGAACTAATGTGGTATTCTATTTGATTAATTTGAACAGAAACTCCCCAATCAGGAATTATTTGTTCATTTGCTCTTCCAATTGCTAAATCAGAAGTAATCGAGTCAATAAGTGCTCCTCCTTGAGATTCATATCTGTAAATTACCCAGCTAGCAGTATCTGCAACCGCATTAGAGGCTGTTGTTGAATAGTCTTTAAACTTACAAACAAAGTATCCATCAGCAACATTCAAAGGATCTACAACTTTCACGTTGATTGGACCTCTACCTGCTTGGTAAGAAGGATTGATTTCGTAACCTGTACTAACAATCGAATTAATTGAGGTCTGAGTTAAATCAATTGCATTACCACCATTTCCATGACCATCTAGTCGTGTAATAATTGGACCATCGCCATAAGAACTATTTTGAGTTAATCCATTAGACTCAGCAATTGGAGCATGAGGAATAGCCTCAACTGAAGCAATTGCAGCCCCATCATATGCAATTCTTGAAGAAATATAAGGCTTCTTTTGACCATCTAAAAGTAAAGGGTCGTTAGGATCATAAGGTGAATACTCATTATGTGCATAAGCGATAGCAATAAAGTGGTATCTCTTATGATTTATCAAATTCTTATTCCCTTGAGCAAACGCATCTTCTTTAACTAAGAAAGAATGCTGTATTCCTTGATTATTTGCATCAACCATTTGAGAACCAATGGCAAAACCAAGCGCTTCATCGAAAATAAAATTATCCAAATCAATAATATCATTTTCAATATCACATTGAAAAACCAATCTTGACTTATTCTGATCTAAAACATCAGATATAGAAGCATCTTCATCAATTAACTGATAAATTTGATATCCTTCAAATGTGTAAAAACGATCAAGATTAGGATCTACAATATTGATTTTATCTTCTTTTTTATAAGCTTCCTGAAAGTTATTAGATGTTCCAGGGTTAGAAAGTGTCAATACCAATTCATTTTCTAGCTCTTGAACTATTAATTTAGGAGCATAAGGTGGCTCTAATATTTCAAAACAAGAATCAAACAACGCTTGTGCTTTTGTATCCGCCCTTCTCATTGTTTCAACCGAAGCAAAAGCATCACCGTCTGAAGCCCTTCCGTATACAATACCTATTGTAATATTATTTACAGCACCTGGCTTCAATGTAAATGGTCCTGCAGATTGAACAAACCGTCTATCTCCAGCTACATTTGAGTTTCCTGCACCATCAGTATCAACTTCACTCCAATCAAATCCAAGGTCAGTTCCTTGTGTCCCCCAATTTAATGGGTCAGAATCACCAGGAAATAAGTAATCAGATGGAGTTATAGTAATACCAGGTGTACCAACGGCTCCTGTACCACCATAAAACATTTCTGAACCATCTGCCCAAACACCTTGCATGAAATTATAAAACTCATTTGCATTGTTAGGGTCAGAATAAGGATATTGAGCTCCGTTAGTATAGTATGTAAATCTTCGCATTCCGAAACGTTCATTATCAATTAAACCATCAGAATATCCAATACCAATACCATTATAAACAATACCAGTATCACTTATTGCTTCATTAACTGTTGGAATGACATCCACACCTAATACATCATCAAAATAAGGCCCTACGTTATCTCTACCATCAGCATCTTGGTATGGACCTTCGAAGAAATCACATCCAACAGATGGAGGATTTTCACCGTAACCTAAATTACCACCATTGTCCTCATCAAAATTATCACCATTATACATGTATCCTAATCCACGTGAAACATCACATCCAGCAAAATCATCACTAAAGTATCCAACATCTGCATCGATATACTGTGAGAAATATGTATCGAACAATGTTTGAGTACCTCTATTAATTAATTCGTAATTGTAAAAAGTCATTCTATTTACTTCATCGTTTGTAGCAAAAGAAAAAGCTTGTGCACGAATTTCCATACCAATTGGTTCTCCGTTTGTTTCACCGTGAATGTTTCCAACATCATTAAATACCCACCAATGCGTTTCATCACCGAACAAAGTGATTCTTCTATCAAAACCACACTCTACATCATCTTTGCCCAAAATATCATCGTACCAAGGGTAATCTCCATCTTCAACATTGTAAAATAAATCTGCACCAGCAGGTCCATTTGGATTATCATAAAAAGGTGCTAAGAAAAAATCTTGATATCTAGAAGCATCCCCATGAGCTGGCCAAGAGTACAATCTATTCATAACTTCACTACTTGGAGCACTAACATCCGTACAACTTTCTGGAGGTAATACGCCAGCACCACAATCCCACCATGTACTGAATTGAATAATTTCAGATTTACGAACAGTATAGAATTTATCATATGCTTCACACTGATCTTGATCAATTGTAGCAGATCCAAAATCACGTATTGCATCATCTCCTACAGGATCAGCGGGATTGTAGGTTCCTATTCCTAATCCAGTAGAACCATTGTTTGATCCTACAGAAAGTGGACCAGCCCAAAAATCTTCATCTGATCTGAATGTTAATGCAGCAATTTTCAATTGCCCATTCACATCTGTACCACCCATCCAAAGAGCTCCAGCATAAATAACTTTCAAGCCGCTTCCTTTAGGAATCTCATAAGCAGCGACCCCATTACCACGATCTTGCCACATACTACCACCAGTCTCAAGGAAAGCACTAACATCATTGAATGACATTGTGATTTTACCTGTTGCAGGAGAACAGTTAGCGCTTTTAACTTGTGAAGCGTCTTTCTGCTTTGTTGGTTTCTGATTCTCTTTTACATTTGTCTTCAAATACGAGAATGCATTGTTAGAACTCAGTATGAATACTGAACCTAATACTATTGCTATTAATTGCTTTTTCATAATGTCTTTCTTAATTATGATTTAAAAATCAAATTTAACACCTAATCTAATCGTTCTTGGTGCACTAATATTAAAAGGATTTTGCACCTTCAAGGTGTAATAATCTCTAAACGACTGTTCATCTACTTGATTTTGAATCGAAGTCTGACTAGCTGCAGCTGCCAAATAACCGTCATCATCAGAATTACCAGTAGCTCTATAAACACCAAGAACATTTTCTTGATTCAAGATATTAGTAACTCTAACATAAACGTTTAAACTAGTTGCTTTTTTCTTATCTCCCTTTCCAATTTCCAAATCGAAATTTCTATCCACTTGAAGATCTAATCTATATGTCCAAGGTAAACGAGAACCATTTGTTGTTCCTGTTAAACCTGAAGTTTGAGGAGTAAATGACCCCTGATCTGTAATATTAATTTGTTGAGAATAAGGTGACCCTGAACCGATATTCGAAACAACATTCAATCCCGTATTTTGTAGTACTTTGAAATCTCCAATTAAAGGACCATTATAATCCTTCCCGTTTCCATATCTATAATCCATCGTTATGTTAATTGCATGACGCTGATCAAAGCTATATGGAAAAATAGCTCTTAAGTTTGGCAGGCCAGCATTGATAATTCCGGCTGCAGAAGTTGCACTTGAACCAGTACCATCAGCAAACTGCAATGTATAATTGGCAGTCATTCTAAGATTCCCTGTTCTTCTTAAATCATAAGCAATAGTTAAACCTTTAACGGTTCCAAAATCTCTATTCCCAAAAGTACTGTAAGTACGAGGAAAAGCTTCAGTAACATTCATCAGTTGTACATTATCTCTTTGTTCTCTGTAGAATGCTGAAATTTTAAGTGATGAAGTTTTGGTAAGTACTTGTTGAAATCCTAATTCATAATCAATTGTCTTCTCTGGCTTCAAATTAGAGTTATTAATTGTCGAACTTGTTGAAGAAATAAATTGATACTGAGCTGGATCAAAACGAACACCAGAAGTTGGACGCTTTGTTAACACATCATAATGAGCAAAGAAAGAAGCTTCATCAGATACAGGGAATGAAAAAGAAACACGTGGCATAATACTCACTTGCGCTTCATAATCTTCAAAGATATCAGCTTTTATATCATTCTTATTATCAGGATCAGTCAAGTAAGGTGCAATTCCTTCAGGACCTCTTAATAATCTTGGATCAGTAACTTCAATTCCATTTGCATCAAACCAAACATCTCCATTTCTATAACCGTTAATGGCATTTGGACTGTCAACATTATCTACATATACGATATAGTCAGATCCCATAGAAGTAGGGATGTTAATCCAATTTAACGATGGGTTATCAGCAAGTACAGCTTTGGTTTCGTCTACAGTTCTTGCAGTACTGAGAAGAAACTTATCCTTAAGTACTGGCTGATTAGCATCAAATACATCAACACGAACACCAACATTAAATACTATATCACGGAAAGAAAACTTATCCATTATATATCCTGCAATATAAGTTGGTTGGTATGCTCCTACAAATCTTTTATAGTTTCCATTTTCATCAAACTCCTCAAAATAATTATTGATATCTGTTTGACCTTTTACTTTCTCTCCAGTATGATCGTAACCCCAATATGAAACATAAGAGCTACCACTATTTAATAACTCATCTGGAGAAAACATATCTAATGTAAAGATGTTAGGATCGTATTGATCAATATTCAGATATTCCTCATCTGCCACACCTGTTGAAATCAATCCATTCTCGTTAAGGTATTGTCTTAAATTATAATCAAAAAATGATTGTTGATCATTGTTTTCAGCACCACCATATATTCCAGTACCACTTTCACTAGCATATCCCAAATTCAAAGGCTCATAACTTGTGAAAATAACACCTTGTTCAGCATTGAAAGTTAAAGTTGGTGTGCTTAAATCAATTTGCTGTAAATGTGAATTTGTCAACTGACGTGCCAATGTCCACAATGAAATTGGCCCATTCGCGCCAGCAGTCCATCCTCTATCATAACGCTGCTCATATTCAAAACCTAATGATATCGAATGATCACCGATATTTACAGACCCCGCACCAGAAACTCTAATCTGATCAGTTTGTGCTTTTTGGAAATAATTATATGGTGAACCAATATTGCTCCAAATACTATAAATTGATTGAGGACCATCGCCATTTCTCAATCCGTTACCTTGAATTATTTGGTCAAAATTTCTGTAGTGAATTTCGTTTTGCCATGCAGCTTCTGGAGAATATAAATTGAAATATTGTTCAGTTTGAGCTGCAAGTTGTGGATTTGCATCTGATGGTGTAAACGTCACACCAACAACTGGAGGAATTACATCTTGCACTGGGCCATCATTTGAAATGCCCGCGTATGTTCTCTCTCTTTCTAATTCAAATGAACCTACGTGCCCATAATTAAACAAGTTGTATTCATGCTTAGGGTCAAATTGATTTCTAATTGTCTTAGAGTAATCAACCATCAAAGAGTAAAAAGCACTTTTAATTTTAGAGCTACTTCCTTCTGTAGAGTTTGAAAAACGTTGTGTTACTCTTCCGTAGACTCTGTAATCTGTACTTTTATAAGATCCGAAATTTGAGAAATTAAATAAAGAACCTGTTCTGTTATAAATGTTACCCCAGGAATAATTGTATGAACCACCAAACGTAACATTTACAGATGGGCCTGTATTAACATCAATTTTACCTTGAGCTGAAATAGAAGATGCAGCAGCATTCATTCTCCAATCGACATTTTCGAAATCATCTTCTTTTAAATATAATGCACTGTAAGTAGACCCAAAACCACTTGCATTTGGTCTTAATGGATTTTCTAGTATCTCATCTCTAACATCTTTCTTAATTCGAGATGAACCGCCAGCTAATGGTCTACTATCTAATTGTGATGTATAGTTAGCCGAAAGTAAAAAGCCTAATCTTGGCTTCGTCTTTTTACCTGTTGAATCTTTTTGCATCCATAATGGACCTGAAAACAAACCTTCCACTAGATTGTAAGAATATTTATCTAATCCTATTACTTTACCATCATAACCATCAGGATCACTTCCTTTGAAGTAGAATCCGGAAGAAACTGCTTCAATAGAACCAAAATACTTTGATGATGGACCTCTTGTGGTAATAGATATAATACCACCAGTTGCATCTCCGTAATTTGCAGGAAGACCACCAGTAATAACTGACACTTCTTCAATTGCTGATTTCGGAAGACTTGATGACCCTCTGACCTTAATACCATCAATGTAAAAGTATGTTGCATCTGAACGAGAACCTCTAATACTAATTGCACCTGACCCTTCTGACTTATTTACCCCACCAACTGTACCAGCAACATCAGCAGCTGAACGAACTGGAAGACGCGCAATATCTTCTCTACCAATTGTAGCTCCAGAAGCTCCACCATCACGATCAATCAATGGAATCTTGTAAGCGATAACAGTTACCTCTTCAACATCTTGAACATCTTTTGCTTTGCCAATTGCTAAATCATATAAGAATGTAATCTTGTCTGAGCTCACTTTAACTCCTGTTAATGAGAGTGGCTTATAACCTTCCGTTTCATTTCTCACTTCAACGTCATAAGTCCCAGCAGGAATAGAATTGATTTGGAAGTTTCCATCAAAATCTGTATTCGCTCCACCTTTAACTTGACCCTCTGTCTTAAGAATTACTTTTGTAAAAGGAATTGGTTGCTTCGTGTCGGAGTCAGATACAGTACCTTTTATAGTACCAAGACCTGACTGAGAAAAACCATAAGAAAGTGTGAGTAAGATACTTACAAGTAATAAATTTAGTTTCAATAACATAAGTGCAGTTTATTTAAATTACTTAAATGCTAACATTAAGCGCGTAAATATAAAAAAAAATCAAATTCAAGATACAAATTGTTAATTTTATTTAATTCTTTGTTCATTAACTTTACTTAACAAAACTAGGCATTAGTTTTTGATGAAAGTTGCGAATGTTTTTAATTTTCAAGACAAATATACAGGTCTAAACTATTTTATTCTAAAAGGTTGGTAACTTTACAGTTCAGATGACACCTTTTAAATTCGAAAAAATACAGATTAATCATTCGACTATACACATTTGTAGTTTTAATTATTTCTTACCTAAACGCTATTTAAAGTACCTTTCAAAAGAAGAAACCATTCGATTTAATCAATTTAAAAGCGAAAACAGACAAAGAGAATTTGTTGCTTCTCGCATATTAAAACACCGTATATTCGGTTTCCAATACATTGAATACGCAGAAAATGGGGCACCTTATATAGAAAGCCATGGCTTTATTTCTATCAGTCATTGTAAAGGTGCTGTTGGTTTAGCTTGCAACAAAAAGCATCAAGTAGGCTTAGATCTGGAGATTGAACGTCCAAATATTCAAAAACTTGGAGCCAAGTTCTTATCTGAAAAAGAGCGTGTTAAATTCGATATTAAAAATGATAAAGTCTTGACTAAAATTTGGTCAGCCAAAGAATGCCTCTATAAGCTTGCTGGGCGAAAAAAAATTATCTTTAAAACGGAGCTACTTATTGACATGAATCAGGATTCGGAATGGATTGGCACAATTATTAATCAAGACCATGTGCTTTCGGTTAAAATCGATACATTTGAACTTAACGAAGTAATCATAACCCTCAATAAAGAAGACGTTGAAAAGAACAGTAGATATATATAAACAATTCGCTTCAAAAAAAGGTCAAATTGCAATATTAATTGACCCTGACAAATGTTCAGACCTAACTCAATTAAACGAATTACTAAAAAAGTGTCAATTCGCATCAGTCGATTATATTTTTATTGGCGGAAGTACGGTGAGTAGAGAAGCTTTTCAAGAGGTCATACAGTTTATCAAATTGAATAGTACTATTCCAGTTGTAATATTTCCTGGAGATGCACACCAAGTTTCTGAAAAAGGCGATGCATTGTTGTATCTTAGCCTTATCTCGGGTAGAAATCCAGAATACCTCATCGGACAGCATGTCAACTCAGCAAATGAAATCTTTAATATGGATATTGAGATTATTCCAACTGCATACATTCTTATTGATGGGGGAACGAAATCGTCTGTTGCTTATGTAAGCCAAACTACTCCTATACCAATCAATAATCAAAATATTATCCTGAATACAGCCAAAGCTGGAATTCTACAAGGCAAAAAGTTAATTTACATAGATGCCGGAAGTGGAGCGAATGAACACCTGCCAGCAACTATTGCGACTGAATTATCAAAGTTAGAAGTCCCACTAATAATTGGCGGTGGAATAAAATCGGTTGATTCGATAAAAAAATTGATGAACGCTAACGTCCTCGTTATAGGGAATAAGATTGAAGAAAATATTGACTTCCTTTTAGATATTAAACACTATATTGACGTAAAGAATAACTAAGCATGTTAAAAAAAATATCAGCAGTTTCCTTTGCTATCGCATTCACAATGGCTATTGTTATATTTACAGGATATGGGCGTCAGTTTATCTCTAGTAGTTCTGCAAAAACTATTTTCTTGATCGCAGGAGCAATTGGTCTCTTTTTGAACTTGTTCTCTTTCACAAAAAGTGAAAACAGTCTCGTTTTCAACTTTATATACTGGACTGGGAGCATTGTCCTATTTACTGGACTTGTATTTATGATATTGAGATTACCTCTCCATTTTTACATTATCATTGCTGGAATGGGAATATTAGGCTTTTCTTTTCTTGTACCCGAAAAGACTTTGCCCGTAAAAAAAGATGAAAATATTCTAGACGACTTAGATTAGTTAAATGTCGCTTTTAACGACATGTCTAAGCTTTTAAAGCTATGTGTTAATGCTCCAACAGAAATAAAATCGACTCCTGTTTCTGCAAAATCTCTAATCGTTTCTATCGTTATCCCGCCAGAAGCTTCTACTTCGTATATTTCAGGAATTATTTTTAAGGCTTCTCGAATTCTTTCTGGCGTAAAATTATCCAACATTATTCGGTCCACCTTTCCTACTCGAAGAACTTCCGCCAACTCCTTTTCGTTTCTTACTTCAATCTCAATTTTCATTTTTTTACCTGAGCTCTCGAGGTAATGATTCGCGCGCTTAATTGCATTTTCTATTCCACCAGAATAATCAATATGATTGTCCTTTAACATAATCATATCATACAAGCCGAATCTGTGGTTATGCCCCCCTCCTATTCTAACCGCCCATTTTTCTATATAACGTAAACAAGGAGTAGTTTTTCGTGTATCCAAAAGCTTCGCATCCGTACCTTCGATCAGCTCGACAATCGCACTTGTCTGTGTAGCGATTCCACTCATTCTCTGCATAAAATTAAGCACAATCCTTTCTGCACCTAAAATAGATCTTGAACTTCCTTTTATAATAAACACGATATCTCCAACATCGACATTTTCTCCATCCAGAATTAGCACTTGAATCTCTAATGATTCATCCAAGCTTTTAAATATCTTCTCCGCAAGTTCTACTCCTGCGATTATTCCTTTGTCTTTCACGATTAACTTAGCTTCCCCTATTGCTTCTTTTGGGATGCAAGAAAGAGATGAATGATCTCCATCTCCTAAATCTTCCTCAAATGCAGTTTTTATTATCCTATCAACCATGTTTTCTTATTGCTCCGATACCACAAAAGTTTATGGCTTTTCTATAACCAGACTTTCTATTTTAAAACCATCTCCAACTCGTTTGAGATGAACTGTCACTCTGTATTCGTTCGATTTGGTCTTATATGTTCCAATAGCGAAAGTACCGTTTGCCATTTCTTTGCCTTTAAAGAAAAACATAAACTCATAACAGGGGTTTGTACTAAAAAAACTCTCCAGTACAAGTGCTGCTTGCGCTTTACTATACACATCTTCTTTTCTAAGGACATTTATTAACACTTTCTCTTTGCTCATGGCTGTTATTGCTTTCGCATTACCACTTTCAAAAGCTTCTTCAATAGCAGTATGCGGAACCTCTGAATCAACAGAAAAACCGATAAAAACTGCTATTACTAAGGAATATATTGCCCCCATATTGCTCTTCTTTTTTTGGAGTAATAAATGTACAAAAATAGTGCCGAATAACAATTGAAACGCTAGCCATTTTTCGCAAATCTAAATAATCATATCTTCGTACAATGAAAATTAAACTCATTTGTGTTGGGAAAACTACCTCTTCTCATCTTATAGCTGGAGAAAATGAGTATTTAAAACGGCTCAAACATTATAGCTCTTTAGAAAAAATTGAAATTCCTGAACTTAAGAACGCAAAGAAATTAAGTGAAAAAGAAATTAAAAATCAGGAAGGCACATTGATTTTAAAAAAAATTGATTCAACAGACTATGTTATTCTTCTTGATGAAAACGGAAAAGATTATACTTCTCTGGAATTCTCAAAGTTTATTCAGAAAAGATTGAATAGTGGCGCTAAAACAGTTGTGTTTTTGATTGGCGGAGCTTATGGCTTTTCAGACGAAATTTACAGCAGAGCTCAAGCAAAAATTGCCCTTTCAAAAATGACGTTTTCTCATCAAATGGTACGGATGTTTTTTCTAGAGCAGGTTTATAGAGCATTCACGATCCTTAAAGGACAACCTTATCATCATCAGTAAAAACAGTATATTTACGAAAAACAGCACACATTGATATCCTCACCATTAACACTCCATCTTGCATCTTTGACAATCTCTGATGTGTTTTTTTCTACTGTTTTTCTAATAGCAATCCTAATCATTGCGAGTAACAAAAAAAAGAAGATGATTTTGATAGATGGCAATGAGCATTACAAATATTACATCCTCAATATCATTTTCAAAATGTTTTTTGCCGTTGCTTTCGGTTCAGTATATATGTTCTATTACAAAGGTGGTGATACAATGGCATATTGGTCAGGAGCTGAAAAACTAAACAATTTATTTTGGAGCTCACCCGTAAATTACTTCATTGAAATGACTAGTACTCCAGGAAAGGGATTGTATCTATTGAGGTTCAATCCAAATACAGGATTCCCTCCCGGATGGATTTACAGAGAGCCTGATAGTTTTTTCGTCAGTAAAATACTCTCTCTGGGAATGATTTTTTTAGGGCAAGGCTACTTCATTTTGACACTTTTCTTATCTTATCTTTCTGCCATAGCCTCATGGAAAATTTATGACTTAATTCGTTATTATAAAATAACTTCTGACTGGATGGGAGCGATTTCTATTCTTTTCATTCCTTCAGTTGCGTTTTGGTGTGGCGGAATATCGAAAGACACAATAGTATTTCTTTGTCTTTTTCTTCTCGTCCATTACTTATTTGCACATATGAATGGTAGGTCTAAAGGCGGTTTTAGAACATTGATTTTACTTACACTCCTATTTACTGTTTTATTTCATACAAGGTCATTCATGGTGTTTGCGGTTTTGGGAACAATGTTAATAGCTATGAGTACTAGAATTCTTAGAAAATATAGAGATAGCGTATTTCTAGTAAACATCATCCGTTTTTTTATCATTACAATGAGTCTTGGATCTTTTGTTTTATTACTCGAGCTCCAAGGAGAAGAAATTGGTAAGGTTACTCAAAAATATGTCGATGAAGCTGCTGTTCAGCAAGCTGACTTCTTAAACAACCTTACATATGGCACCAAACGATATGACCTAGGAATTACCGATTATACCTCTTCTGGCATGCTGAAAAAAGCACCCGCTGCTATCTTAACAGCAATGTACAGACCTGGAATTTGGGAAGCTCGAAGTCCATTGCTTTTAATTAGCGGACTAGAAACTTCAGTCTTTATTTTTCTAACACTTTTATTTATCTTCAAGGGGAATGTCATCACTAAAATTAATTTTATCCGCTCTAATGAACTACTTGTGTTTAGTCTTCTTTTTACGTTGATATTAGCTTTTTTTGCTGGATTCACATCGGGATTATTTGGTGTTCTCGTGCGTTTTAAAGCACCCTTTCTTCCGTTTTTACTCCTTATTTTAACGACCAAAGCAAAAAATCAAATCGAATTCAAATCGGATGAATTGAAAGAATTGAAAGAATTGAAAGAATAACTTATACACATTAAGTACTTAACAAATCAAAGAATGAACGATTGTTTGCTTTCATTTATTTCTTTAGATTTATATAACTATTTAACACTTCTTTGAGAGAGATTTATTATGTTTCTCCTCAATGTTGAATTTATACCATTTAAGAATTGTCACAAGCAAACATGAAAAGCAACAATTTATCTTCTGAAGAACAAGAGCAATGGACAGAGATAATTGAACCGGGAAAGAGTTTATTTGCTCTGGACCTTGCTAGTGTTTGGCGCTATCGTGATTTACTGATGTTGTTTGTGAAAAGGGATTTTATTTCTACTTA
>CAJQQA010000202.1 GCA_905480355.1 uncultured Flavobacteriales bacterium
CCACTGGCCTGTCTGCAGAAATGACAACCAAAGGAATACATTGATAATATGCCTCAGCAACTGCTGGAAAGTAATTTAACATAGCTGAGCCAGATGTGCAAACTACGGCAACAGGCTCCTTTAACTGTTGTGCCATTCCCATTGCAAAAAAAGCGGCACATCGTTCATCATGGATAACAATGGCTTCGATCTTAGGATGTTCATCAATTGCGATAATTAAAGGTGCATTTCTTGAGCCAGGAGAACAAACTACCTTCCGCATTCCATAACGAACGCACTCATTAATAAAAAATGACACCCCTGATTTATCTGTTGTTTTCATCATTCCGATCTAAGTGTTTTGCAAAACATTCGTTAACGTTTCTGATTTCAACTCCGTTTCTTCCCACTCTTCTTCTGGAATAGAATCAACTGTAAAACCTCCTCCCACATGAAGAATAGCGGATTTCTCTCTTAATTCTCCGCATCGAAGGTTGACAAATAAATTTGTTGAATCCTTCTCAATCAAACCAACAATTCCACTATACAATCTTCTTTCATGATCCTCATGATCACTAATCAAATTCATTGCCTCTTGTTGAGGCCAACCGCTAACTGCTGGAGTAGGATGAAGGATGTCAGCTATTTCTAACTCCTTTCCTAAAGGTACATTAAACGTAAACTCTGTGGCCAAATGTTTTACCGGACCAGCAATGAGCTCTTCTCTTTCTTTTACTTTAACAGAATTAAGAAAATCAAGTTTATTTAATTTTTCAGTTAAATAAGTTGTCACTATTTGTTGTTCTTCTTTCTCTTTATCGCCCCAAGGAGAATGATCATCTCTTTTTTTTGTGCCAGCAAGAGAAACGGTACTCCCCTCACCATTTTCAACAAGTAACAATGCTTCTGGTGAAGCACCAATCCAAGTTCCAAACATTGGACTTGAGATTAAATACACAAAAGCATCCGGATACAGCTTGCATAAATCAGCGTAAGCGTCTATTGGGCTTATACTGCACTTTACTTCTTTAATTCTTGAAAAAATTGCCTTTGAAATCTTTCTTTTTCTCAATCCTACTAGAAAATCACTTGCCGATAGTAAATACTTTTCCTTAACTATTAAAACTGGCTCTGATTTACCATGGAAAATTGCTGGTTCTAAATTTGACTCATTAAAACGATAGATTTCATCCTTCAAGAAAGAAGAAACAATAAACCCTTTAAGCCCTAACAACTTCTGCACAGGTTTAAAAACACCGCGCCTTTCTACTGAAGTCTGCCTTGGCAACTTATACATTAAGGTGTCTCCGTTCATTTTACTTTTTTTCCACAATCATTACAGTAAGACGTCCAATAGAGATTAATCGATTGGATTCCTCATCTCTTATTTCAACTGACCAAATATGCGTTTTTTTTCCTTCATGTATTACTTTACCTGTTCCAATTACAAAACCAGAACTTGCAGATCCTACATGATTGGCATTCACTTCTAATCCAACAGGGTATTCTCTTTCCAAATCGACCATTAAACTCGAACCAATAGAGCCAATACTTTCAATCAACAATACACTTGCACCTCCGTGGAGTAATCCCATTGGTTGTTTAGTTCTTTCATCGACTGGCATTTTGGCGCTGACAGTTGATTCTGTTATTTCTATAATTTCAATTCCTAGATTTTTAATTGCTGTCCCTTGATTGAACTTATTCACTTTTTCTAGACTCATTATTTTCATTGGCATAAAACAAATTTACATAGCAGAAACGAATTAACAACAATTGAACGTTGAAGTTTATTTAATTTCTTTCTCTACAGCAAACGAAAATCGATTATTTTTGATGTATGATCAAAGCAAACGTCAGTTTAAAAGCCTATAACACTTTCTCTATTGAAGCAAGTGCAAAGCGATTTGCCAAGTTTACATCGATTCTTGAGCTTAGACAAGTACTCAACTTAAGAAACGAAGAGTCATTATTAGTCCTTGGAGGAGGAAGTAATATATTGTTAACGAAAGACTTTGACGGATTGGTGATTCGAAATCAAATTGCTGGGATTGAAATTATTGAAGAAACCAACGACTATGTATTAATTAAGTCTGGCAGCGGAATTGTATGGCATGAATTTGTGATCTGGTGTATTGATCATAATTTTGGAGGTATTGAAAATTTATCATTGATACCAGGAAGTGTTGGTGCAAGTCCTATGCAGAATATTGGAGCGTACGGTGTAGAAATCAAAGATCTCTTTGAAAAATTAGAAGCAGTCAATATAGAGACTGGAGAATTGCATGAATTTAATCATAGCGACTGTCTTTTTGGTTACAGAGAAAGTGTATTTAAGCGAAAGCTGAAGGACCAATATATTATTGTATCTGTTACCTTCCGTCTAACGAAAAAACATATTGTCAATCGTAATTATGGAGCTATCAATGATGAATTAGAAAAACAAAATATTAGTACACCAACTATTAAAGATATTAGCAACGCTATTATTTCTATACGTTCAAGTAAACTTCCTGACCCGTCAAAAATTGGAAATGCAGGTAGTTTTTTCAAGAATCCAGTAGTTCATAAATCCATATTAGAACGCATACAGAAAGACTATGAAAACGTACCTAATTACCCAGCGAACGACAAAATAAAATTAGCTGCTGGCTGGTTAATTGAAAAAGCGGGTTGGAAAGGAAAAACTTATGATAATTATGGCGTGCATAAGAATCAAGCCTTAGTATTGGTTAATTATTCTGACTGCACAGGGAAAGATATTTATGACTTGTCTTCCAAAATAATTGAGGATGTCTCTAATAAATTCGGATTGGTGTTAGAAAGAGAAGTCAACATCATTTAAATCCTTACCACTCTAAGTCTAAATCGTTGAAGGTGTTATTTTGATCGATCAATTTTTGCCAATTATTTGTTCCATCATCAGAGTCATTTAGAATTTGCAAATAATCGCCTTTTGAAACGTCAAAAACATCTATTTCATCACCTGTGTACTCTTCAATTGCCTTCAAGAATTCTTTCTCGGCAGGATCACAGAAAGACAAAGCTTGACCTCTTTTCCCTGCTCGACCAGTTCTTCCACAACGGTGAACATAATTCTCAGGGTTATCTGGTAAATCGTAATTAATCACAAATTCAACTTCAGGAATATCAATACCTCTGCAAGCCACATCTGTTGTGATTAGCACTTTATTATTCCCCGTCGAAAAGCTCTCCAGTATAGTAAATCGGTCTTTTTGTTCAATTCCACCGTGTAAAGCTTCAGATGCGACATCAACTCTTTCCATTGCAGCCACTACTCGCTCTACTCTTACTTTGGTCCGGACAAAAACAATAATTTTCTTCTCTAAATTTTCCTTAATGATGTTTTCCAAGAAAAATCTTTTATCATCCATTTTCACATCAATGATTGTGTGAGTTATCGTTTTTGCGACTGGATTTTTAGGTGATATTTGAATTCTGATGGCATTTTGAACCACATCATAAGCTAAAGATTTGATCTTTTTAGAAATAGTTGCTGAAAAGAATAAAGTCTGCCTCTTTTGTGGAAGAAATCGCATAACATCTTTAATATCCTTCGCGAACCCCATGTCGAGCATCAAATCAGCTTCATCCAATACTAGAAATTTTGCGCTACTCAAATCTAAATGCCCTTGAGAGATTAAATCGAACATTCTTCCCGGTGAAGACACCAAAACATCAATTCCATTATTTAAAGTACTTATCTGTAATTCTTGCTCAACACCACCGAACAATCCAAGAGTTTTAACACCTGTCTTTTTCCCTATTTCTCTGTAAACTTTAGCAATTTGTTTCGCTAATTCTCTTGTAGGCACCATTACTAGGCATTGAACACCTTTTGAATATTTACTTTTTTGTTGAATAATATTCAATGTTGGAATAGCAAAGGCTGCCGTCTTACCCGTTCCAGTTTGCGCAATAGCCATTACATCTTCACCATTCAAGATATGGCTGATTGCCTTGAATTGAATATCCGTAGGCCTTTTATATCCTAGTATATCCAGCTGGCTTTTTATTTCCTTCGATATGTTATAATCAGAAAACTTCATCTTTTAAACTAAAAAACCACCTCACTCTCTCACCTTAGATAACCAAGGAAAGAAAAGAGGTGGTTAAAAAAATTATTTAATAATTAATCTTCCACTTCACCTGGAACAAGAATTCTCCCACAGTGTTCGCAAACGATAATTTTCTTTTTTGCTCTAATGTCAATCTGACGTTGAATAGGAATTTGATTGTAACAACCTCCACAAGCATTTCTTTCTACTTCAACAACAGCTAAGCCATTTTTAGAGCTTGATCTAAGACGTGTATATGCTTTACCTAATCTTTCATCTGCCTTTTTAAGAGCAGTTTTAGATTTCTTAGATAATTTATCTTCTTGCGCTTGAGTTTCAGCAATAATCGCATCTAATTCAGATTTTTTTGATTCCAAATCTTCTCCTCTAAGCTTTCGCTTCTCTTCAGCTGCTTCTAAAATCTCTTTTTTACTAGAAATTCTATATTTTAATTCTTTATTTTTCTTTTCGTTCAATTGAATTTCCAATTCTTGGTATTCAACTTCTTTCGAAATAGAATCGTACTCTCTATTGTTACGAACATTATTTTGCTGCTCCTTGTATTTTGCAATTGAAGCTTCAGCATCTTTACTTGAATTCTTTCGATCAGAAACTTCTGTTTCTAGCGCCTTCAGTTCTTCTTGCATTTTTACAACGCGATTATCAAGACCTTCTACCTCATCTTCCAAATCTTGCACCTCTAATGGTAATTCTCCACGAAGTGTTTTAATTCTATCTATTTCAGAATCAATATTTTGTAATGAATGTAAACTATCTAGCTGTTCAGCTACTGTTTGATCTTTTTTAGTTGCAGTTTTTGCCATCCTAAAAATAATTTATTGGGTTTGTATTTAACTCAGTTAAATGAAGCGCAAATTTAGTAAATTTTTTCTTCAAAATACGCTCAATTCTGTTCGAAGTGAATTGTTCGCTCTCAAAATGTCCTATATCAGCAATAATTATTCGGTTTTCTGCATCAAAAAACTCATGGTATTTGAAGTCTCCACTGATAAACACATCAGCCGACTTTATTTTTGCTGTGTTCAATAAAAAACTTCCTGCTCCACCACAAAATGCAATTTTCTTTACCTTATCAGTATGAATATCGGTATGTCGAATCACCTCACAATTGAAATCTTGCTTTAATTTCCTTAAAAAATCGACAGTATTCATCTCTTTTTTCAATTCACCAATCATCCCTGCCCCTTCAGATTGATTCTCATTTAAAATTGGAATCAAATCAAAAGCCACTTCTTCGTATGGGTGAGCTTTTTTCATTGCATTTACTACATTATTCAATTGGTGTGATGTAATCAGGACTTCTATTTTACTTTCATCAACAGTATTTAATTCATTGCTTACACCATCAAATGGAATTGCAGAATCATTAGGCATAAAACTGCCACTCCCACTTGTTATAAAACTGCAATTTGAATAATTACCAATTTCCCCCGCTCCATTTGAATGCATCGCTTCCAAAACCGCTTTTTCATAGTTCTTTGGCACAAAGCAAGATAATTTGATCAAATTATCTTGCTTTGGAGATAAAATTGAAACATTTATTAGATCAAGTCTATTGGCAATTTCATAGTTAACTCCAAATTGGTAATTGTCTAAATTCGTATGAATAGCATAAATCGCAATACCATTTTTTATTGCTTTAATGACAGTTCGTTCGATGTAATTCTTCCCATTTATTTTTTTTAATCCGCTAAAAATAATTGGGTGGTGCGCTATAATTAAATTGCATCCTTTTGAGATTGCTTCGTCGACAGTTGTTTCAATGCAATCTAATGTTATCAGCGCAGAAGAGCATACCTCGTTTTCATCTCCAACTATAAGGCCACAGTTATCGTAATTTTCTTGACTCGAAAGCGGCGCTAATGATTCT
>CAJQQA010000203.1 GCA_905480355.1 uncultured Flavobacteriales bacterium
ACATTTGTATCTGCCTGGGAGTGGACAGGAGACCCAAGTAAGTCTAAATTACATAAAGAAGAATTAACGTTTAACGATATTGAGCTAAAACAGCGTTCATACAAATAAGATAGACATGAAATTAACACTTAAAATCTGGAGACAAAAAAACAGCAACGATAAGGGTGGTATTCAAACCTACCCTGTAGATAACGTTTCTGAGCACATGTCTTTTTTAGAAATGCTCGATGTTTTAAATGAAGGTTTGGTCTTAAAAGGAGAGGTTCCTGTTGCCTTTGATCATGATTGTAGGGAGGGGATTTGTGGTATGTGCTCCATGTACATCAATGGAGAGGCTCACGGTCCAGACAGAGGAGTTACAACATGTCAGTTGCACATGCGTAAGTTTAAAGATGGAGACACTATTTACATTGAGCCGTTTCGGGCGAAAGGGTTTCCTATTATAAAAGATTTAGTAGTTGACAGAACAGCTTTTGACAGAATTCAACATGCCGGTGGTTTTATATCCGTAAATACTTCAGGAAACACGCAAGATGCTAACGCTATACCTGTACTAAAAGAGGATGCTGACAATGCTTTTGATGCGGCAACCTGTATTGGTTGTGGCGCTTGTGTTGCGAGTTGTAAAAACGCATCAGCAATGTTATTTGTGTCGGCGAAAGTTTCACAATTTTCTCTTTTACCTCAAGGAAAGGTTGAGGCGAAAAGGCGCGTTCTTAATATGGTTGAACAAATGGATAAAGAAGGCTTTGGAAACTGCACAAATACGGGCGCTTGTGAAGTTGAATGCCCAAAGGGAATTTCTCTTGAAAACATTGCAAGAATGAATAGAGAATACTTAAAGGCATCTATTTAGAACTATCTTTTTTAGTTATTTGAAAACCAGCTTAACGGCTGGTTTTTTTGTGTTTAGTTTTTTTTGTATCTTTACCTGCAAAAACAAATACTTAATTACTATGAAAAAAATATTACTTTCTTTACTTTTAGTTGCGTCTGCTTTTGTCTCGCAATCACAAGTCGTTGTTGCCGGGGTTAGCCCAGCCAACATTCAAGGGTCTTATGACTTTGGTACCCAAGCTAATTGCGGGGCATGGCCCGGTGAAACAGATGATGGAACTTGGGGTGTTCTTTCCAATTTAGATTTTAACGTAAGTGGAACCTTTATTCAGGCGGAATTGATGCTGATTGAAGATGGAACTGCTGGGACTAACCCTCAAGGAAATCCAATTTCTCAAGAAGGATGTTTCCCTGCAACCAATGATTTAACTGGGAAAATCGCTGTTATTTGGAGAAACTCGTGTGCTTTTGTTGATAAGGTAATCAACGCACAAGATGCCGGTGCTGTTGCGGTAATCATTCTTAATAGAGTAGATGATGGACTTTCAATGCTTGGAAATGTAACTACAGGACCATTAGCAACTATTCCTGCTGTGATTTTAACAAATACCGTTGGTAATTTATTAGTTAATGAGATGTCGAACGGACCAGTTGAAATGTTTATTGGAAACAAGCTTGGTGCGTATCCAAATGATTTAGGAACTTTTCCTGAAGATATACTAATACCTCCTTATGCTGGTGCCTCATCGGTAACATTTAACGGGTTTGACTTAGCTATGCAAATGTATAACTACGGTAGCGCAGTTCAAGCTGCGGCAACTGTTGTTGCGACAATTACAGACCCAACAGCAGCTGTTGTTTATACAAGTACTGTTAATTTACCAGTTATGCCTTCTGGAGATACTGTGTATATTGTAAATGGTAATCCTGAATTTTTTGATCCATTCTCTTTGCCAAGTTATCTTCCTGGTACTTACACGTTAACATACACTCTAGACGCTGGTGTAGTAGATGATTTTGCTTTTGATAATGTGTTTACTTACGATTTTACTTTAAATCCTGAAACTATCTCCAGAGCTCCTATTGATGCTTCTAACACGCCAACTTCAAATACATACCCAAGTAATTCGAACACAGAATACCAAAGCTGTATGTTCTATGAAGACCCGAACGCAAGTGCTCTAGCTGTTGAGGGAGTATACTTTTCAGCATATTCAGATTCTATTGCTACTTACCCATTAGCTGGTGAAGAAATTAATATCAATTTCTATTTATGGAACGATGCATGGACGGACTTGTCAGATCCTAATTTTGGTCTTGTCGCTAACGACTTTTTTGCAGACATCCAAATTGTTGATTTCATTCAATATTACCCTGCTTCTGACGCAGAAAATGGTGTAACTCAATATGTAGAATTGAATGATCCTCTCTTTTTGTCGGATAATCAACGTTATTTAATTTGTCTTCAAACATTCAATAATCAAATCGCTTTTGGTTATGACGCTGGCATCAACTACTCTGGAAATCAATCAATTACTGCAATGCCTAACTCACCTGTATTTGTTGATGATACTTGGTACACTGGTGGGTGGAACGGAACGAGTGCTTCTTCTATTGGTTTAAGGGCTATTGATGCAACACAGGTTAGTGTTACCGAGCTTAAAACTGTTGAGGGGAGTGTTTACCCAAATCCTGCAAATGACGTTGTTACAATTTCAATTGAAGCTTCTGGAAGCGCAAACTTAATTGTAAGTGACGTTTCTGGGAAATTAGTATTCAATGATAAAATCACCTTAGTTAACGGTCAAACAACTGTTGACATTAACTCTTTAGAGTCTGGGGTTTATATATTCAATGTTACTTTAGAAACGGGTGAAACATCTCTGTTCAACGTGGTTAAAAAATAAATTTAACACTTTCAGAAAAGCCCTGTGAATTAGTTTTGACAGGGCTTTTTTATTTATTATTTTTTATACTTTAGAGCCCCGTCCACTTAATAAGCAAGCTGCTGATGTTTTTTCCTTATTAAATGACAAAGTACTCAATGCGGATTATTGAACAAGCGGAAAGTTGAGAATTAAATATTAATCGTAAATTCATCCTTTATTAATCTCAGGGTATCCGTCTTCTATGAAAAACGATCATCAAGCAACTATTTTTTCGCTCATCAAACAAAACATGAATCCAAAAGACTCTCTTGGACATGTTGTTGGGGAAGTTTTAAGTCTTAGCTCTGACGCTGTTTATAGAAGATACCGAGGCGAAACTCATTTGACTATTTTCGAATTAGAAAAATTGTCTAAGGCCTTTTCTATTTCTTTAGACTCTGTTTTTGGGATGAATAAGAATATGGTTTTATTCAATTTTAAGCCTTTAGCTGAATTTGAGTTTAGCATGGATGTTTACCTTCAAGACATGCTGAATAATGTTAAAGCTTTAAAGTCTCAGAAGAATCCTGAACTAATTTTAACCATTGACAACACCCCCCTTCTCCAACTTCTAAATTACCCTCATTTAATCCGCTTCAAGTTGTTTTTCTGGGCAAAAACGTATTTACGATTAAAAGAATATGAGGACGCTGACTTCGGTTACGAGAAAATCTCATCCAAAACATTCGATATTGGTTTAGAGGTATTAAAAACATACAATTCTATCCCATCAAAAGAGATTTATGACCCTGAATTATTACGGGGGTATGCTCGAGAAATCTATTACTATTATCGTTCTCGCTTAATTAAAGATGCCGATTACGCCCTTTATTTGTTGGAATTGCTCGACCGTTTCTTAGACCATTTAAAAGCACAAGCTGCTATAGGTAAGAAATTTGTTTCTAAATCTGAACCCCCGGCATTTGGAAATAATTTTGAGATGTACTTCAATGAAACAAACAATGGGAATAGCTCTGTTTTTTATACCTCTGATGCGGGAAGAGGGTTATATATATCGCACAACATGTTGAACTACGTTCACACTACAGACAAAGTTTATTTGGAGGACAGTACCAGTGTTATTAAAAAGCAATTGGATAATTCAAGTATGATTAGTACAATCAACGAGAAAGACCGAAACAATTATTTTTTCCAAGTAAAAAGTATGATTAACGGAATCCGTAAAAAAATTGAAGCTGAATCTTCTGAAATGTAGTTGCGAATATCGCACCTGACAACTTTCCAATTGCTCAAATTGATTTTCTAAAGGAATCATTTCGTGATACATTTGACCTAAACATTAAATATATCGTTATGAAAAAATCACTTTTAAAAATCAGTCTCCTTGCTGCCAGAAGAACAGGTATATTAATTGCCTTCTTAATTATGACTTGCCAATCATTCGCGCAAGAAAAACCAACAATAGCAGTTGCCAACCCAAACATTGTGGGACTAAAAACAACTACTACTATTGCTGCAAAGCTCTTGCGACTGGAGCTAATCAAAATGGATAACTATTTCGTGTATGATGAGTTCGATATGGAGGACATTTATAAATTAGATTCTAGCTACAGAAATAATTGTTTAAGCAAGTCTTGTCTTGTTAGAATGGGTAAGTCTTTAGGTGTTGATTATATGATCACAGGAAGTTTTGATGAACTAGGTAATAAAATTGTTCTTTCCTTAAAGGTTATTGATGTTAAGAATGCTTCGATTTTCAAAACAAGAGTTCAAGAATTTGACAATCAACCATTAGAACTTCAGCGAATGGTAGAAATTACCTTAAAAGAGATGCACGCTATAGAAGTTCAACAAGAAATAGTTGATAGATTACAGTTCAAGAACGAAGTCATTACTTCGAATAATTTAGGACGGATTAAAAACAACGGCCCGAGAGTTGGATATGGTATTCTTACAGGTTCATTAACTGAATTTGCAACTCGGTCTGTATCTCAAGGTGGATTGGGTATTTTTCCTGCAGTAAGTATGATTGGATACCAATTAGAGGCGCAATATGTTGGAACGGAGAACTTCTCTGGACTAGTGGAAGGAATTATTAATGTGTCTGGACTGGAACAAGGTCAGTTTATTCCTACAATAACCGTAATGAATGGCTTTAGATTTGGAAAAGCAGGATGGGAATTCGCTTTTGGACCTGGATTTGGCTTAAAATCAGAATCTTATGGCTTTTTTGACACCAACGGTTCTTTTGGAGATGTAGGAAGCTATATCAGTCAAAATGATTGGCAGGGTTATGCTGACAAAACATATAACGACATTGATTTATACCCTGAGTTTTTTCTCAACGGGTACTACACACGACCTGATGTTTCTGAGGTAAACCCAGATTATAATCTAAATGAAAAACACGCTGATAAAAGAGGAAAAGTGTCTATCAGCACGTCTTTTGTTTTTGGATTTGGAAGGACTTTCAGAGCAGGGGCCCTCAACATGCCTGTGAATATTTTTTATTCATCAAAAAAAGGTGGCGGTTTATTGGGTATTAATATTGGGTTTAATGTTTTGAGAAGTAAAGAGAGCATTAATAAAGAGGGACGGTTCATTTAAAATCAATTGTTGATTGGTAATAATAAGGGGTTAAAAGACCAGGCCTTGTGGTCTGGTCTTTTGAGGAGAGGAGGTGTGGTTATCGAACTTGGAGGCCGATACGCTTATCCTCTTCGGGGATAAGCCGATAAAGGGTTGTAAGGAAACACACTGTTCTTGTTCGGTGTTTGTTAACAAGCTCATTGCGTTCACGGCTTTAAATGATTGATGGGGTATTTCATTCTTAGATAATTCAGTTTAAAACACGTAGTCATATGACTTTTATTTTTTTGGGTCTTTATACAACTTCGTATTCGTTGCTGGTTCTTCAAAAGTTGCAATTACTCCCAATTATTTATAAAGTCGTCTAAGTCTCTGCGGTCTTTTTTTGTTGGTTTTCCTGTTCCGTGGTCACGGTAAACTTTTTGTGATACTTGATATTCTTTGTACTTTTCTATTTCCTCAAGAGCAGTAATATCAATAATATAATCAGCGACGAGTTTTGCTCCTACTCGCTTATCCAGAAGCTGAGTAACCCGGAAAGTAAATATTGAATTATGCTTAATTATGTTAATTTCATCTCCGAGCTTAACTTCTTTTGATGGTTTAATTCCACTGCCATTAAGTTTAACTTTTCCTTTTGAAATAGCCGTTGCAGATTGCGATCTCGTTTTGGCTAAACGAACACTCCAAACGAATTTATCTATTCTGCAGCTCTTCATAGGCTTTCTTCGTCAGCGATTCAATCACCAGCTGATATGAATGATCAAGTAATTCCACAAAAAGGGCTTCCCCTATATCTTCCGAAAGGTAAACAGAATTCCAATGTTTCTTGTTCATATGAAACCCAGGCCTAACTCCTTTATACTGTTCCCTGTAATCAATGGCCTTTTCTGGGTCACACTTAAGATTAACATAAGAGAGGTTCTCAATTCCGGCTAGTGCAAACATCTTTCCGGCAACCTTAAAAACGAGCGTTTTATTGTCAAACGGCAGCGACTCTACAGCCCCTTTTTTGGCTAAGCAGTAGTTTCTAAAGGATTCAATATTCATTAATGAATTCCTGGTGCGTCGTCGTATTTCCCGAGGTTATACAGCATGTTTGCATGACCAGAAAGTGCTTTTAAAAATGTGTCGTACGAATAATACGGAAGGTTGTATTCAAATGCTGTATCTCTTACGATATCTGCAATTTTCTTATAATGAATGTGACAGATGTTTGGGAATAAATGATGCTCTATTTGAAAATTCAACCCACCAACATACCATGAAAAAAGGCGCGACTTATTTGCAAAGTTTGCTGTATTCATTAATTGATTAGAAGCCCAATCTAGCTCAATGTCTCCATTCTTCGTCACTTCTGAGTACTCAGAAGAAGGAACAACATGCGCCGGTTGAAATACCATCGCTAAAATTAATCCCGCGATAAAGTGCATCAATAAGAAACATAAAACTGTTCCCCACCAAGACATTGCTCCTAAAAAGATTGGTAATCCAAGACATAGGCCCATGTAGCCAACTTTAGATAAAATTAACGTTAACAAAAAACCACCCGCCGAAACATTTTGTGTTTTTAAAAGTCCTTTTTCTCTGTACCTTTTGAATTGTGTGAAGTCTTTAGACGTTGCCCACATCATTGTCATCATACCATATAAAAACCAGGCGTATATATGTTGAAAACGGTGAGCTTTCAATTTCTTCTGAACAGGAGAGAAACGCATAAGGTTTCCTATATCAATATCTTCGTCCATTCCAACAACATTTGTATAAGTATGGTGTAAAACATTGTGTTGAATTCTCCAGTTTACATCACTACCTCCAACAATTAATATAACCTTTCCCACGAGAACATTCACCCATTTTTTCTTAGAGTAAGCGTGATGATTGGCGTCATGCATAACAGATAGTCCTGTTCCTGCCATTCCAAAAGCCATTAAGACCCAGCTCAAAACAATCAATAAGGTTGAATCTAAAACAGTTAAAATTAACACAAACGGTACAAGGTACATCGCAAGCATTGCAATTGTCTTTAATACCATTGCAAAATTCGCATACTTTGAAATATTATTCTCTTTGAAATAGCCGTTTACACGTTTTCTCAAAACTTTGTAAAACTCCTCGTTACCGCCTTTCGTAAATCTAACTTGGTCTAAAATCATCTTTTGTAGTTATAATTTGATACAAAGTTACACCTAAAACATGAAAGAAAGACTGAATTCTGTTAATTTTGCTTAATTCAACCAATCCTAATGGCCTAAAAAGCTTCTTTTATAGTTCTTTTATTATTCTATTTCTTCAATTTATAGTAATATTGGGCTATGAATAAGTCCCCTGACAAACTTACGTATTGTAGAAGTTTCTTCGAAAACCTTCCATTTAAGACTCGATCTGTACCTATTGGAAACATTAATGTCGGAGGGATTAATCCAATACGTATACAATCCATGACCACCGCTGGAACCATGGAAACAGAAAAATCCATCAAAGAGTGTATTGGGTTGGTAGAGGCTGGTTGTGAAATTGTTCGGTTAACAGCGCCAAGCAAAAAAGAGGCTGAGAATTTGAAAGTAATTAAAGATGCATTACACTCCAAAAACATAACTGTCCCTTTAGTTGCAGACATACACTTTACTCCAAATGCGGCTGAAGTCGCTGCAAATATTGTAGAAAAAGTGCGTATTAATCCTGGTAATTATGCTGATAAAAAAAAGTTTGATGAGCATATTTACACAGATGAAAGTTATTTAAGTGAACTACTTCGAATCGAAGAAAAATTTACACCGCTTGTTCTGCAATGTAAGAAGAACAATGTTGCTATGCGTATTGGAACCAACCACGGATCCTTATCAGATCGAATTTTAAGTCGTTATGGAGACACACCTACCGGGATGGTAGAGTCTGCCATGGAGTTTTTGCGAATCTGTATAAAAAACGATTATCATGCAATTGTTCTTTCGATGAAAGCAAGCAATACTCTCGTTATGGTGGAGGCATACAGGCTTCTTGTGCTTCAAATGAAAGAGAACAATTTGGATTACCCTCTCCATTTGGGTGTTACCGAAGCTGGTGATGGTGAAGACGGGAGAATTAAATCCGCTGTTGGCATAGGCGCTCTTCTAGAAGATGGTATAGGCGACACTATTCGTGTTTCATTAACAGAAGACTCTAGGTATGAAATTCCTGTTGCGCAAAAATTATTGGAAAAATTTAACCCCTCAGAACAAAATTTATTTCGTTTTAATGGTAATGATCTTAAGATTCCCTATGAACCTTTTTCGTATCGCCGACGTGAAACAGGTTCACTCTTAAATATTGGGGGGGGTAACGTGCCTGTTGTTGTTGGAAGCTTATCCCACCAAGAAGAAATTAAGCCCGCTCATTTATTTGGATTGGGTTACCGCTACTCAGTTCAAGATGATAAATGGCACATCACAGATACCGCAGTTGATTATATCTATTTAGGAAACAAGAAAATCAATTTTCCTATACCTGAGCATCTTGTTCTTCTCCTTGATTATCAGAACTGGGTTGAAAATAAAAATAATTACAAAAATTCCGTCCCTTTTGTGAATCAAAAAACGCTGACTGATTTGCCAAAAGGAACTGTTTGTTTTGTTTCTCACGCGGCCGAGGATTTTAATTTAGCGTATTTAAAAAACAGGCCTGATGCAATTGTTGTTTTGGGAACTTCTTATTCTAATAAAACTCACCTTTACAGGGCAATCTATTCGAGGCTAGCAGAGCTCCATTTAAAAAACCCTGTAATTCTTTGTGATAAACCAAAGACAAATGATAACGAAACATTTCAAGTTTGGAGCTCTTCTTCACTTGGCTCATTATTTTTAGATGGTTTTGGAGATGGAATATGGTTAAGTGGTGATTTTCCTATGCAATTAAAAACGTCAACTTCTTTTGGAATATTACAGGCAACTCGGGTTCGAATTTCTAAAACGGAATACATTAGTTGTCCATCTTGCGGAAGAACTTTGTTTGACCTCCAAGAAACGACGGCAAAAATCAGAAATGAAACCTCTCATCTTAAGGGATTGAAAATTGGAATAATGGGTTGTATTGTAAATGGTCCTGGAGAAATGGCAGATGCTGATTATGGATATGTTGGAACAGGAATTGGAAAAATTCATCTTTACAAAGAAAAAGTCGTTGTCCGAAAAAATATTCCTGATACCGAGGCGGTCGAAGCTTTAATCAATTTAATCAAAGAAAATGGAGACTGGGTTGAAAAACCAACTTAAAGCGTTGTTTTTCAGTGTTTTATCGCTTTAAAAATAAGGCGAGGCCTACTGCGGCTTCATATTTATTTGAAAGGATTGCTTCATCATTGTATTAAAGGGCTATTAAATCGGCTTAAATAGTCAATTTAGGACTATCTCCCAAGAAAAACAAGTAACACTGACACGTCGCTTGGAGTTACACCACTAACTCTTGATGCTTGTCCAATTGTTGCTGGTTGAATTTTTGTGAACTTTTGTTTCGCTTCAGTGCTTAGGCTTGCTAATTTATCATATTCCATATTTACAGGAATTTTAACATCCTCCAATCTACTCATTTTTTGGGCAACGCCTTCCTCTCTCGTAATGTAACCTTCATATTTCAACTGAATTTCCGCTTGACCTACAATATCGCTGTGTTGAGAGTCTAGTTCTTTCGCAAGTATATTAATTTTATCGCTCATTTTTAAAACATCTGAAATTTCAACTCCAGGACGTGTAATTATCGATGACAATTTAACTTGCTGTTTAATTGGTGCACTATTTTTTTCTGCTAAAATTGGATTTGCACGTTCTGGAGAAACGCCTTCTTTTCTCAAAGACTTTATAAGCGATTCTGTTCCTTGTTGCTTTATTTTCATTCTTCTAAGCGCCGTATCATCAGCTAAGCCTATCGCGTGTCCTATCGGTGTTAACCTTAAATCGGCATTATCTTGTCGTAATAATATTCTGTATTCTGCCCTACTCGTAAACATTCTATAGGGTTCGTCTGTTCCTTTTGTAATAAGGTCGTCAATTAACACGCCTATATAAGCGTCACTTCGAGTAAGAATAAACGGTTGTTTTTCATTTACATTATGGTGCGCATTAATACCGGCCATTAAGCCTTGACAGGCTGCCTCTTCATACCCTGTTGTTCCGTTAATTTGTCCAGCAAAAAACAGATTGCTGACCAGCTTTGTTTCAAGGGTGTGTTTTAATTGTGTTGGCGGGAAATAATCATACTCTATTGCGTAGCCGGGGCGAAACATTTTTGCGTTTTCAAAGCCCGGAATTGATCTCATTGCTTTTAGTTGAATTTCTTCAGGCAAAGATGTGCTAAAACCATTAACATAAATCTCAACTGTTTTCCATCCTTCGGGCTCGACAAAGATCTGATGTCTATCTTTATCCGCAAAGCGATTGATTTTCTCTTCCACGCTAGGGCAATACCTTGGTCCGGCGCTTTTAATTGCGCCATTAAACATCGGGGATCGGTCAAAGCCCTCTTTTAATAATTCATGTGTTGTTGGATTCGTATATGTAATAAAACATGAACGCTGTTTCGTTAATGGTTGTGTATCTGTAAAACTAAATTTAGAGGGGTTTTCGTCTCCAAACTGTTCTTCCATTTTTGAATAGTCTAACGATCGTCCATCTACTCTTGGTGGAGTTCCTGTTTTCATTCTCCCTGATTCAAAACCTAATTTCAATAGGTTTTCAGTCACACCAGTAACGGATTTTTCTCCGGCTCTACCTCCGTTAAACTGCTTGTCGCCAAGATGAATGGTTCCGTTTAAAAATGTGCCATTTGTCAACACAACCGTTTTAGATTTAATCTCTAGGCCCATGCCTGTTTTTATACCATTAACAGCTCCATCACTAACGAGTAAGCCAACACATGTGTCTTGCCAAAAGTCAACATTAACGTTTCTCTCCAGCATCAGCCTCCACTCTTCAGCGAACATCATCCTATCATTTTGAGCTCTTGGAGACCACATAGCGGGACCTTTAGACTTGTTTAGCATTCTAAACTGAATCGCGCTTAAATCGCTAACAATCGCTGAAGCTCCACCTAAAGCATCAATTTCTCGGAGGATTTGACCTTTAGCTACACCTCCCATGGCTGGATTACAGCTCATTTGAGCAATCGTATTCATGTTCATAGTGACCAGTAGTACGGAACTCCCTAGCTTGCCTGCGGCATTTGCGGCCTCACAACCAGCGTGACCCCCACCAACAACTATAACATCATATTTTTTTAACATACTTCGAATGTTTCACGTGGAACAAAGGTACGGAGTGTTTTGCTACTTATCACAATGTTTCACGTGAAACATTATCTAAATAGTGATTCTCTTTTTCTGTCATTAACAACTTATCTGCAGTTGTTTTATCATTATAGCCGAGTAGGTGGAGTAAACCATGGACAACAATTCTGTTTCTTTCATTGATAAATGTAACGCCGTTTTCGATTGCGTTGTCTCTTACGCGATCAATAGAAATAAACAAATCACCAATAATTACGTCATCGCTATAATCAAAGGTAAGGATGTCAGTGAAGTAATCGTGGCCCAAATGTTTATTATTCATGTCTAAAAGGTATTTGTCAGAACAGAAGATCAAACTAAGCTGCCCTAGTTCATGATCTTCTGAAATACATGTTTCATTAAGCCATAAATCAAAAAATTCCGGACTAAAATCCAGAATCGCGGTGTCCTCAAAAAAAATATCTACCACTACTTTTTACTAAAATAAATACTTACATTTCTTCCTTCATCCGCAAACTCTACTTCTTCAGCCAAAGACTTCATTAGAAATATTCCTCTTCCGTCCTCCTTGTGAATGTTGTCTGGAGAAGTAGGGTTAGGCAAATTACCATAATCAAAACCAACTCCATAATCTTTTACACTAAAACAAAAGTCGGTTTCTTTGTCACCAACAAATAAATCGATATTCAGGTTGATATCATGCTTATTCCCGTGTATAATTGCGTTATTCACCGCCTCTGTAACAGCAATAAGAACATTGCCATAATAATCCTCATTGACATCTAAGCGTTCGCAAACGTTATCAATCAATTTTTCAACTTTTTGTACAGATTCAAAATCTGATGGGATAGATAAACTATCAATTTGAATAAAACCTTCTTTCATAGTTAAGTAAACTATAAGACTTTATTGAAATACTCATTTGCACGATCTTTATAGTATTTTTGATACGTTGGATCCACAGCTCTTAATAATTCAATTTGTCTTAATTTAGTCTTGTTATACTCATCAAACCGAATTTTGTTACCATTATTCTCATTATTTCCTTCTTTTGATTCTCTTTTTTCATCTAAACCTCTCTCTATCAACGCTTTCTCGCTTTCCAATAGGCGTGTTAAAATACTCTTCTGCCGATTTATTAAATTATTTCCAAATCGCTTATTAATCAAGTCTTTCTCTTGTTGTTCAAGCTCTTTAATTAGAGGGTTTAACTGATTACCAGTCCCTTTACCGTCCTTATTTAGTTTATTGCGTATCTCTTCTAGGCTTTTTCTCATTGCCGATTGCTGCGCAGCCATTTTTGCAACTTGCTTGTTTCCGAGTCCCATTCCCATTTGTTGACCTCCCGGCTTACCGCCTGGTTTATCGCCCGGCTTTTTACCCCCCGGTTTTGAACCCTTCTTCATTTGATCAAGCTGCTTCTTAAGCATCTCCTTCATGTCGCTTGGGGAAGGAGCTCCTGCGCCAGGCTTAGGCTTACCCTTTCCGCCAGGCTTACTACAGCTTCCTGACCCTTCCATCATCTTTTTCATTTTCGCTTGCATTTGTTGTAGGCTCTCATCGAGCATCAACGCAAGGTTGTTGTATGAAGTCATTACATATTGTTGATGAGTAGCCAGTGGTCTTCTCCTGCGTTCATCAAGGTCTTCTAATATCAGCGCATGATTGTTTTCTATTTGATTTAACTCTTTGTCAATAAACTGAGCAATTTTCGGTTGACGCTTAGCTAACGCAAATAAGCTATCACGAACAGTCTTTGTGTCGTCAACAATCTTTCTTTGTGTTCTTCCATGCTTCAGAAAGGCTGGGTCCGAATCAGCAACAGAATAAAGGCTATTCATCACGTCTTCTTGATTAAAACTTAATTGAACTAGGCTTTCTAAAATCTCACGCAAGAGATCAATGTCCTCTCCTTGTTGCTCTTCATTAGATTGCTCCTGCATGTTATTTAGCTCGTCTGCAATTTCCTCCATTTTTTCAGAAGCGCCCTCCTGACTCTCTCCCGCCTTTTCCCCTTTATTCTTCTCTAGTTGTTTTTCAGATTCTTCTAAATCTTCATCAACCTCATCACTTTTTTCTTCTTGACTTCCAAGCTCCATTGGTCGGTCTAGCTCAGAGTTCAAACTGTCTAGCTCTTCCAAATCTTCTTTTATCTCGTCAAATTTTTTCTTGATTTCGTCTTGACGCTTAAGGTCGTCCTCAGACATTGTCTTTTTATCTTCTGTTTCTTCTTTTAAGCCCCTTTGTTCTTTCGCTAATAATTTTAGTTCTTCTTCTATGGCGTCAATTTTTTCGTTGACCTGTAGTTTTTTTAGCATTTCCATTGTGCGATCCAATTGTTTCTTCATGTCCTCACTAGACATTTCTAATTCATCAAGTTTTTCCTCAAGAGCCTCTTTGTTGTTTTCTTTCATTAGCTCTTCAAGTTGCTTAAGAAGGTCTCGCATCTCATCGTCCATTAATTCTTTTAGAAGATCCTCTATCAGCTCTTGTTGTTTAAGCAGCTCATCATCCATTTCAGACAGCTGGTTTTTCTCTTCAATACTCTTTGACATTTCTTCTTGTAGTGTTTTTAAATCTTCTACTAAAGACTTATGCTCTTCTTGCAACTGTTTCCCTTGATTCTCTTTATTCCAGTTTGATTGCTTACTGTTGTTTGTTTCTTTTCGAAGCCTTTCAATGTTTTTTCTAAACTCATCCGTTTTCTCCAACAGCTTTTTCATTTTAGCCCGTGTGTCTGATTGATCCTCATCTCGGGTCTCATTCAGCTCCTCTAAGGAAGGAAGAACATATTGAAATGAACGGCTTTTAGAAACTTTACTGCCATTCACTCCGTCATTGTCAGATATTGTGAAATAATAGCTCACTTTATCCTTCAGCTTTAAGTTTTCTCTTCTGAAGTCAACAGCAAAATCAAAAGGGTGTTCAGTTCCAAAGACTTTACCTCCGCTTATTTTTTTAGTTGATTGGCTGCCTTTTTCATTTGTAATTGTGTAAACAAACGTGAGGGCCTTTAATCCATAATCATCGTTTGTTACACCAGAAAAATAACGAATACCTTCATTCACAGAGTCTTTTACTTCTTCGACTTGAATTGAAGGAAAGCCGTCTTTTATTATATCAATATTAAATATTGTCGTGTCTTTTTTAGCGCTTTGATTATTCTCTAAAATAACTTTTCCTGCTGCGTTTGAATTAAATTTTGAGCGATACGAAAACCCTTTTTTAGTATATGTTTTTTTGTTTTTATCAATCCAAAACTCTACAGACTTCGCGTTCTTGGTTAAAACACTCCACACAATTTCTGTCCCTTCATTTACGGTTAAGTCACCCGCATTTTCAATAATTTCATTCTCTAAACCTAAATAACGAGGATAAATGATTGTTGCTTGAAATTTCCCAATTGCGGTTTTCGCGATTACCGCAACTTCGTATGTTTCACTATTAAACCCATTTGCCTCAAAATGAAAAGAGGTCTTCGTCCTAAGCTGTATAAGCTTTCCTCTATATTCGTTTTTAGCAACCTTACTTAATAAAAATCGGCCTTGTTTTGATTTTACAAATACTTTCTCCGGAATTTCAGACCCCTCTATTGTCAGGTGAAAAGAATAATCCTCACCCTCTTCAATTGTTTTAGTGTTTCCTTCAAAAGAAAATTGAAATGGTGCTGGCAAAACATATTCCTCCGAAAAATTAACCACTCGTTCAGTTCCCTGTGTCAGCATAGAAGGGCTGAAAACACCTATTAAAAACAATAGAAAAACAAATGGCAAAACCCATCGTAAAAACCGTTTATTCTCTCCAATATTAATTGCATCAACAAAAGACACAACACTCATAGAAACGCTACGTTGCTGAACGCTCGCATTTAACAGCTCAAAATCGGCTGAATTGTGGTCAAGTTGATCGCTCAATTGTAATGTGTTAACCAAACGATCAGAAATAGTTGGAAAAAACCGGCCAATGATAACCGAGGCTTGGTGTCTGTTAATTCGGTTTCCAAATGATTTTAACCGTAATGTTGGGATAAGAATGTACTTTGATAAAATATAAATGTTTCCTCCAATAAAACTGAAAAATAAAAACGCCCTTATATAAGAATTAAAATGACCAAAATATTCCAATGAAATAACCGCCAAAAAAGAGACCACAAGAATTCCAATAAAAAGAAGTCCTCCTTTTATAATTTGATTCTTATAAAACTTACGAATAAAAGAATCTACTTGTGATATTAACCTGTCGAATGCACTCATTGAAGCCCACTAAAATACGATATTAATACATACTGCAAATACAAATAACGTTAATAAAACGTACAATCGTATGGGATAATAGTTCAAATTACCCTAAATACACCCTTTTCCTTTATGAAGAATACTTATCTTTACAGCGAATTATTTTAATCAATTTAAAATGTCTGATAGACCTGTAAGGGTGCGATTTGCACCATCTCCAACCGGACCACTACATATGGGTGGTGTTAGAACCGCTTTATATAACTACCTGTTTGCTAAAAAACACAGTGGTACATTTATTATTCGTGTAGAAGATACAGATCAAGCTCGATTTGTGGAGGGCGCACAAGATTACATTTTGGACGCTATGAAATGGTGTGGTATTATGCCAACCGAAGGCCCTGGTCTTGGTGGTGATTATGGCCCTTATGTTCAATCTGAAAGGAAAGGCCTATACCGACCATATGCCGAGGAGCTGGTTAAAAATGAAAAAGCATATTACGCTTTCGATACTTCTGAGGAGTTAACAAAAATGCGGGAGCAAGCAAAAGAAATGGGAATGCCAAACTGGCAATACAATAGTGTCACTCGTGGATCTATGCAAAACTCATTGTCTCTTTCTGTTGATGTAGTACAAAGTAAAATTGAAGCGGGTGAACCATACGTTATTCGCATGAAAATGCCTCGTAATGTTGATGTTCGTTTCAATGATGAAATTAGAGGTTGGGTTGTTGTAAACACAAACAACTTAGATGATAAGGTTCTTTTCAAATCTGACGGAATGCCAACATATCACCTTGCTAATATTGTTGATGATTATTTAATGAAAATAAGTCATGTTATTCGTGGAGAGGAGTGGTTGCCCTCTGCCCCTTTGCATGTTATGTTGTATGATGCTTTTGGTTGGGAAGCTCCAAAGTTTGCTCATCTTCCTTTGTTGCTAAAGCCGGATGGTAATGGTAAGTTATCAAAACGAGATGGTGACCGCCTTGGGTTTCCTGTGTTTCCTACAAATTGGACAACCTCTAGCAATGAGGTATATTCAGGATATAAAGAAAAGGGTTACTTTTCAGGGGCTTTTATTAACATGCTTGCTTTGCTTGGTTGGAACCCTGGTACAACCCAGGAAATATTTTCCCTTGATGGTTTAGTTGAAGCTTTTTCACTAGAGCGGGTTTCCAAGGCGGGGGCTAAGTTTGATCCTGACAAAACCAAGTGGTTTCAACAACAATATTTACGGGCAACTGAGAATTCTGTTCTCGCTGAACTACTTCAAGAAAAACTAAATAGTGACCATGATTTAACGGTGCTTTCTGGTCTTTGCGGGCTTGTAAAAGAGCGCGCAACTTTCATTGGTGATTTATGGGAAGAAGGTTCTTTTTTAATTGAACGACCAACTAACTTCGATGAAAAAACAGCACGAAAAAAATGGAAAAGTGACGCTCCAACGATTATGTTGGAATTTAAAGAGAGGCTTGACGAAATAGATGATTTTAACCCAGAGAATATCGAGAGCGTTTTTAAGTCCTTCTTAGAGGAAAAAAGTATCGGGGTTGGTTCTGTTCTTCCTCAATTTCGTCTTTTACTTTCAGGAAAAGGTATGGGCCCAAGCATGTTTGATATTGCATCATTTTTAGGAAAAAAGGAAACTAACGAACGCCTCGAAATTGGCATAAAAGTTCTCGCTACTCAAAACGCTTAATAATGAAGCACACTGTTGAAGTTAACGGAATTAAGCTATACGCCTTTCACGGCTGTCTCCCTGAAGAAGGAAAAATAGGGGGAAACTATATCGTTGACGTGTCAATTACTACTGATTTTAGTAAAGCCGCGTTAAGCGATAACTTAAAGGAAACAATTGACTATGTTTTCGTTAATGCAATTGTCAAAGAAGAAATGGCTGTTCGCTCTAAGCTAATAGAGCATGTTGGCCAGCGGATTGTTCAGCGGATTAAGAGCGAACTTCAGTTGGCTGAATCGATTATGGTTAAAGTTATAAAAGTTTGCCCTCCCATTAATGGAGATGTAAATAATGTGGCAATAATCATCGAAGATTAGTCGTCGTAGTGAAATTTTATTACATTTGCTTGAAATTGGTCTGTTATCTATTCCTTGAAGTGTCGGGGGTTAAGCAATCAAATCAGGGTCTCTTGGCCGAGTGGCTAGGCAGTGGTCTGCAAAACCATCTACGGCGGTTCGAATCCGCCAGAGACCTCAAATAAAACAAAGTAAAACCCTAACTAATTGATAGTTAGGGTTTTTTATGTCTGTTTAATTAATGTAACCAGTTGTCTAATGAGGCAGTTCTGTTAATAAGTAGGTGAAGGCGGTGTGCAACTATAGAAAGGCAGTAATTTGACTAAATAAACGCCCAACCGATAACAGTTTTTAATATGGAACGAATTCTAACATAAATCAACAAATGATTCCTTTTATCCTGTCTATTCTTTCAAGCGCCATTATTTTTATCCTTTTTAAATTGTTTAAGCGATTTGAGATAAACACTTTTCAAGCAATTGTTTTTAATTACTTTACTGCTGCAGGGATCGGATTCGCTCTGTACGGCGATGCATGGAACAGTTTAGCTTGGGAGCAAAACAGTTGGATGGCATACTCAATAATGACAAGCCTCCTCTTTATTTCGTTGTTCTTTCTAATGGGTTTAAGCTCTCAGGAAAACGGAGTTGCATCTACCTCAGTTGCAGTTAAGATGAGCATGGCGATTTCTATCATCCTTTTAATTCTTTACCATTCGGAGGCACCGTCTTTAACAAAAGCAATGGGGATTATATTTGCCTTCATAAGTGTAATTCTAGTTTCGCTGCCAAATGAAAAGAGCGAGCCTGTTAGTAATCACAGGTGGGTACTTATTGTTTTATTCTTTGGAGGGGGAGCACTTGACTTCATACTAAACTTTGTTCAAGAGACCCAATTAACTGTGTTAGACCCTTCTTTATTTTCGGCTATTAGCCTTGGGTTAGCAGGTTGTTTTGGGGTAATAATTCTCAGCTTTAGGTTGCTAAAAAGAAAAACCACGTTGGCGCTTAAAAATGTCGTTGCAGGTGTCGTTTTAGGGATCCCAAACTTTTTCTCAATCTATTTTCTTCTGTTGGCTTATAGAACAACGGGCTGGGCCGACACAACTGTTTTGGCCCTTACCAACGTTTCTGTTGTTCTTGGAACGGTAATAATTGGATTCGTCCTATTTAAAGAAGCCAGAACATCAAAAAAAATGATCGGTTTGGCCGTTGCCATTTTAGCGATAATTACATTGTATATTGCTGAACAGTAGTCTGATAGGCGGCTCTTTATTTCTTATCAGTCATTGGGCTGATTCCATGTATAAGAAAAAAACTATTGGCAACTCATTAAATTCAATAAACTAAAGTGAACTAGTACTTTTTTAAGTATATTGTCATGTAATATTAGAGACAAGCATATAAAAACGAGCTAATTTGAATTTTTTTGATTCCCATAACGTGAATCTTGAAATCCTGAAAACCCGGGCCTTTA
>CAJQQA010000204.1 GCA_905480355.1 uncultured Flavobacteriales bacterium
TCAGTGATGACACATTCTACTTTCTCATTTTTCATATCTAATGCTATTGTAATCAAGCCATCCTTCACAAGGTTACCCACTCCATGGATGACCGTATTTTCAATGAACGGTTGAAGTAACATCGGTGGTATCAAAATCTCATCTGTATCCACATCTTCACTAATAATTATTTCATATCGAAATTTATCAGAATACCTCGTCAATTCAAGATTTAGATACATTTCAAGAAAAGTAATTTCTTCTGTCAGTGTAATATACTTCTGTGCCGAGTTGTTCAGTACAGATCTCATCAATGAAGAGAAGTCCGACAGGAAGTTCAAGGCTGGTACAGGATCTTTGTCCAGAATAAAATACTGAATTGAGTTTAATGAGTTAAAGATAAAGTGAGGATTAAGCTGAGAACTCAATAGCATAGATTGATATTGCAAAGCTAAATCTCTTTGGTCTTTCAATTTTTCCTTTTCAGAATTAAGGTCTTTCTGTTGTTTCAGAATCAGCGCAGTGGAATTAACTCTTTCGATCAAACCTGCTAATTGTCGAGCTACAAACCCAAGAAATTCAACAGATTCTTCTGTGTATGCACGCTCATCATCATATGACTGAAGCGCCAAAACTCCAAAAACCTCTTCATCCTGTATGAGCGGAACTCCAATCCAACTTTTAGGTATTTCATCGTAGTCTTGGGTTCTTCCTTCTATAGAATTCAGAATGTCATGCCCTTTTATCAACATAGGTTTTTTTGAAATGAGCACTTGTTCTGTTAAACCTTGACCAAACTCTCTATCTACATAAATTTTAGCATTGCATTCCTCAACATTCTCATCCTTGTAATAGGGAAAAGTGATTCCATTTGTATTTTTGTCATAAAGAGCTAGATATAAGCTTTTAGCAGGAATAACTTTCGCCAATTCATTATGAATTATTCTTGACAAGGAGTTTATACTTCGAATTTTAGAGCTTGCTTTCCGAGATATAGTAAACGTAACTTCTCGAATTAAATCAATCCTCGTACGTTCCGTAATGTCTTTCCCATAGATGTTTACATAATTATGCTCTTTAACAGGAACAATTGAGAAAGCGTAAAAATTATCACCTACTTTTTTCTCAATCTCAACTATTTTATTGAGACTTATTGCCTTTTCTACAGTATCGCTATAAAACGGAATTAACTTATTCGAGTCAAGTGTGATATGTTTTATCAATTTGGAACCTGCTTGATTCACAAAAATGACCTGATTACTGCTATCTATTCTCAAAACCGGATTAGGATTCTCTTCGGGAAATTTAGCCAACGCTTCAATTTGAACTTCAGCATCTTTGAGTTTAGTAATGTCAATTATAGTCCCTTCCATGAAGGCCTCTTTTCCATTCTCTTTAACTATCGATACGTTTTCCAATACACGAATTGTGCGACCATCATTTAATAATAATTGACTTTCGAAACCGGTTAAGTTTCCGCCATTTATCGCGAGATTTTTATAAAAATCATGGGCATTAACGTGTTCATATAGGAATCCTGTATTTTTCTCAAGCACTTCCTCTCTTGACTTGAATCCAATAATTTTTGCAAAAGAGTCATTACACTCAATAATCACATTATCAATCGAAGCTCTATAGACCCCAGATAAATTTCTCTCAAACAATAATCGATACTGCTCTTCGCTTTTAGTAAGCTCATTCTGAGCATTTCTTCTATCGGTTATGTCCGAAGAGTAGCCCGCCATTCTTAGAACTTTATCATTTTCCTTAATTGGAAAAGCTCTTTCATGAATCCATCGTGTTTCGCCACTTGGATCTATAATTCTAAATTCAACATCGTAGTTTCCTGATTCTGCCTTGTTTCTATACTCTTCTGAAACCCATTTTTTATCCTCTGCATGAATATAAGCTGCCCAATTCATATCATTGAGTACATTAGGATGTGAATGCCCATAAATAGTTTCATAGGCAGGATTGACGTAAATCGCTTCTTTTGTTTCCCAATCGGTAAGCCAGAAAGCTTCTTGAATAGATTCAGTTAGTTGCCGAAACTTCTGTTCACTTGCTTTTAAGGCGCTATTCGCAGTAACTCTGTCCGTAATGTCAGTATGTGTTATCACTACCCCTGTTCCATTTCCAAAAGGGGTAACTCTCAACGTGAACCACTTTTCTCCTTGACCCTCACTAGATTGATAATCGGCATAAAAGTATTTTTCCTTTCTCTCCATCACCGTAATAATCCCATTGTATATAGGAATGGAAGATTTGTCAGTTTCCATAGATGCTTTGATTTTAAGCAAATAATTCTCACCTTTCTTTGGTCTAGTCGTTTTATTCTGTTTTATAGTTTCAGAGTATCTATCCCAAGCTTCGTTAGTTGCAAAAACAACACCATCAGAATCCAACACCCCAATATGAGTGGACAGCGAAGAAAGAACTCCATTTTTCAATTGTTCACTCTCCTTAATAATTTTTTCAGCTTCCTTGCGCTCAGTTATATCAGTTCCGATACTGATTAAAACTTTCCCAGGCGCAATTGTATCACGCCATAGAATACAATGCTCTTGGTCATTCTTATCCGTAATCCAACTTTCGTAGGGTTCAACAATTAGCACCCTTCCTTTTATCACATTTTTTATATAGGTTCTTTTTTCCAGAATCTCTCGCGATGTTCTATCCGTATTAATGAACAAGTTGTTGTCCAAAATTTCCTCCTGCGTAAAACCCAATTTTTCAGAAATGGAATTACTGACATAAAATATATCGCCCTTTGAATTTGCGGCTAAAATAAAGTTCCCAATATTTTTTAATATAGTATCTGAGAGCTCTGGGTTTTGATCAGATTCACTCAATTGGCTCGCAGTTATCTTTCTAGTGGTAATATCCTGCATTGTTCCTAACATTCTAATAGGGTCTCCTTTATCATCACGGTAAACAGAACCTTGTGAGTGAATCCATTTTAATTGTCCTTCATTGCAATGAATTCTTAGCTCCAAATCAAAAGGTGTGTCATCGGACAAAATATCATCTATGGCTTTAACAACCCTTACTTTATCATCTTTATGAATCGAATCAATAAATAATTGATGAGTTGGCTTTACACTTAATGGCTCATATCCAAATATTCTGAATTGTTCATCAGACCAATGCTCAGTGTTATCCACAATATTCCAATCCCAACTGCCAATTTCAGCAATTCTCTGAGCTCTTTTCAGAAACTCTATCATTTGTTCCGTGGATTGACTTTTCATAATTGTATAATTTCGTTTGCATTAATCCATTAACGCGCTAATTTCTTGACCTTGGAATTCTTTAATCCCAATATAAAGATCTATCGTATGATGAACTGAAATAACAAGTTGATTTTGCATCTCCAAACTAAATCAGTTCTGTTAGCATTCATACATATCAAAGAAATCACAATTTCCCCCACAATTCTAAATAGACTTTCCTATCGTTTAACATTTTCTTCCTAATGCGATTGTGAGTAAATAAATGCTTCACAAGTGCTTAATTAAGTTTTCGACATGTGTATGTAGCCAAATAAAATAGGCTTCTTCACTCACATACTAATAGATACTTTTGCTAATTAGTTTAAAATTTTGATTGTTTTATTATCTTGTTTTCAACGTTTTATTTCACCCTCTTATAACTGCTCCATGTCCCATTTATGCTAGCTTTTACTTTAAAGTGACCCATGGTGTCTTTCATAATTATGATACTGTCCATTTTTTTTCATTGACCGATGATATCGATCGATTTTACCTTGGAGCTGAAGATAGAATGGACTTAATATAGTATGTTTCATATTTTCTGACCAATATATTTCTGCTAATTCATGTTATATACAGTAAGATCGAGTGTCAGAAATTAATTCAGGCGTAGATTTTTCATTTACCCGAACCATAATAACCTCATCGATTGATATGTTACATCTTCCGCTTTCTATTATAAACAGCTCTTCCACGTTACATTGCGACGACTCTAATCTTCTGAAAAAAACAAAAATAAATGCACTCTCGCTTAATTTTAAGTCATCAAATATTCACTCTTAGCTAGTAATAAAACTATTTTGTTTAACTTTTATTAGTTTTAGTTAAACATTATCATTACATTTGTTTAACAAGATAACTAATTATAGAAATATCCATTAAGAAAACTACTAAGTATGAAATCAATTAACACTATCGTAATGAGCGTATCTGGATTAATAGCAATGTCATTCACGCCCAAAAATAAAGTCGAGGAGATTATCCATTTTACGAAGTGGCTTTAAATTATTTGAAGCTTTATAAGTTTTTACTTCTCAAAAAGATGACCTTGAAATTAGAGTATAAATATGGTGCATCTTTTCAAATGAGCGGGGAAATCAACGTAAAAAGCAATAACCTAATAAGAACGAATACAATTCAAGTTCTTTGGTTACTTTAGGAGACCTTAAACATTAAAAAAAAAAAAAAACATTATGAAGTTTCTAGAAAAATATTACCCAGTCTTACTCGCCTTTATTAGTTTCCTTCTATCTGTATCCCTATGGTTTAATGGTCAAAAAGATGAAGGAATGTTTGTTGGAATTTGGGTACCGTCTATTTTGTCGCTTGCAATATTCATCAGACTTGTAAAAAACGACTAGCTATGGAGAACTTAACACTTTTTATCGTCGGATTCTGTATTTTCGCATGCTACATGTCGTTCCTTTTGAAAATGATATGGAAACAGCACAATATTCAAAAAAAAGTAAATTCTACAACTCTGAATACTGAAACTCAAGTTGACGATGATAAAACTTCTTCCAATTAATTTCGATTTATTGTTCTGGTTTGTCAAATCACCTCTATCGGAATTTAAACTTAAATAAATCAAATTGGCCTATATTTCTTTAACAAAAAAAAGTTACTGTAATAATAATGTTTTTCATGATAGTTAAAAAGGAAGAAATCTATTCTTGGGATACTAAATACAGATTAAAATTTATCAACTCTTTATCTGGATACAAGGGTGTACATCTAATTGGGACAAAAGACAAAGCTGGAAGTACAAATTTGGCCATCTTCAATTCCATAATTCACATTAGCTCTGAACCTGCTCGTATTGGTTTTATTATGAGGCCACTCACAGTGCCTAGGGACACATATAGAAACATTATAGAGACTAATTATTACACGATCAATCATGTGCACAAATCATTCTTTGAACAAGCACATTTTACCTCTACCAAATTCACAGCCGATCAATCTGAATTTGATTTTTGTAATCTCAGTGAAGAATATACTGAAAACTTCCATGCTCCCTTCGTTGCTGAAAGCTCAATTAAGATTGGGTTGAAATTAATCGATGATATAGAAATAAAAGAAAGTCATTGTCGACTTATTGTTGGGGAAGTTCAATTCATTGACACTAACGAAGAGCTCATAGAAGAAGATGGACAATTGGATTTAGAAAAAGCAAATGATATTTGTGTTACAGGTTTAAATCAATATTCATCTGTAAAAAAAATGGCCAATATCCCTTACGCTAGAAAAGAAGACCTCCCCAACTTTAATCGAAAGAAACACCCAGACAATGTAGTCTTCGACAAAGAAAAACAATCTTACAACGCCAATTTATTACCCTATGGAACTAATATCGGAGCCCCAAGTATTAGTACAAACAATCTTTCAATATGGAAAAGCCAAGGAATAAATAGTTTTAACCATGTTCTAAAAAGTAAAGTTGAAGGGATTAAAGATGAATATCAATTACTTTTAGAGGCATACAAGATCAATGAATTATTATACAACGCAAAATATGAGTTTGAGCCAATCATTGGAGAAGTCTATCATTTGTACGCGAAGGATAATAGAGATGACAATTTCTTATCATTAGTTCCTCCAACCACTTGGAGAAGAAAACATCTAGGTTCATTCAAGCTGAATAGCGAAAAAGTTTGGAAAGAAATAAAAAATTAGAATGACAGATCTTAAGAAACTAATTCGACAAGAAATTCCGAGTATTATTAAAATAGAGAATTTCAGTGCAGAAGAAAAATTTCAAAATGAAGTTCTTAGGCCAATTATCAAGCTTCAACACGACCTTATATTGAGCTACTTTAAACATTATCTAAAAAAGAATAAAGTGAAGATGAATGAACTCAATAATACTCAAAAAATGGATTTAACACATAAATTATTTAAATCTAATACACCCATTAAAACTGAGTTGCGTGGTTTAATTTTAGGACTTCTTTCTCTTGAGGAATTCAAAGAATATTTAAGCCTATCTTCTCAACTCAACAAAAGAATAAGCAATATGATAAAGCAAAGGATTGACTCTTGTTACGTAATAGAATAATCACTATTACATAAAGAGAATGAAATTTTTATAAACCTTTCGTAACAAGAAGCTTTATTAGTGTTTACAGCCGAAAAACGTTAAATAAATAAAATATAAAAACATGAGAAACTATATAATAATTGGTGGTTCGTCAGGAATTGGTAAAGAATTAGTGAGTATACTTGAGGGACAGGGAGCTAATGTGTTTTCTACTTACAATAACAATATAGTCCAAGATCGGGCAAATGTAAGTTTTATAAAATTTGATGTAAAAACAGACACCCTCAACCTTGATGATTTGCCTGAACAAATTCATGGACTAGCATATTGTCCCGGCAGTATCAATTTAAAGCCATTTCATCGCTTCACAGATGAAGATTTTATTGAGGATTTTAAACTGCAAGTTCTAGGTGCAACAAAAATTATAAAACAACTATTGCCAAAAATTAAAAAAAGTCAAGATGCATCAATT
>CAJQQA010000205.1 GCA_905480355.1 uncultured Flavobacteriales bacterium
CAACAATTTTGTTGAATTGAGTACCGAATATTGTATTGTTTGATGTGTAGTGGATATAATCGACATCTGTTGGCACATCGAAGCCATTTGGGATGTAATTGAAATTCTTATCTTCAGATGATGCAAAAACGTTAACATCAACACCAACGGCTTTTGCTTCTCCTATTGCTCCATTAGCCCATGTGCCTGTGTTTATATATCCTGCCTTCTTTGTAGAGCGCATCATGTTTAGTGCAGCTATAGTAAACCCAAGTGATGCACCACCTTGTAAAAAGAGTATTGAATATCCTTCAGGAACATTGAGTGCTTTTTTTACGAGATCTTGTGTCTCTTCCATTACTTGAACAAATTCAGGGCTTCTATGGGAGACTTCTAATAAAGATAATCCGTTAAAATCTAAAACAGCGTCAGCTGCTTGTTTAAAAACAGTTTGAGGGAGGATACAAGGTCCTGCACCGAAATTATACTTCATCAATATTGATTTAATAATTTATCAAAAAAAATCCCGTTCCGAAATTCGAAACGGGAACTAGTATTAATCCTCTTTCTTGGAGGCGACTTTTTTGGTTGTTGCCTTCTTGGCGGTTGCCGTTTTTGTCGTTGTCGTTTTCTTTGCAGCTGTTTTCTTTACAGCTGTTTTTTTTGCAGCTACTTTTTTAACTGTTTCTTTCTTTTCTGTAGGTTTAGCGTCTGTTTTTGGAGCTGCTTTTTTCTTTGCCTTAGGCTTTGCAACAGCAACGGGCGTAGATACGCTTCGTTTTCTGGAAACACCGTATGATCCCATTGATCTTTTTCCTTTCTTGGTTTTTTTATCCCCTTTACCCATAGTCTTTTTAATTTATTTTTATCTGCTGATGCAAATATATTATTTCTTTTCGATTTAACCTTCACTTAATGTTCGTCTTCTAATCTCTTTTTCAACATTCTCTCCATCCTTAATGATTTTTGAAGACCATTGAATTTTAAGCTTGATTTGTTCTTCTTTACTTAATTTCCAGGGAAGTGAAGTTTGTTCTAATTTATTTCGGAGAATATTAAGAGCAACGGCAGCGGATACACTGATGTTAAAGCTTTCTGTAAAACCATACATTGGAATTTTGACAAGTTCATCGGCCATAGCTTCAACTTCTTTCGAAATTCCTGTTCTTTCCGTTCCGAAAACAAGCGCAATTGGTTGGACGATTTTAATGTCATTGATGTCTTTATCCGTATGCGGCGTAGTTGCAATAATTTTATATCCTTCTTTCTTTAACTTGTTCAAGCATTCTATTGATGGATTATTCCCTTCAGTATAGGTATGTAAATCAACCCAATTCCCTGCGCCTAAAGCAATGTCTCGCATCGGGTCGTGAATGAAATTTCCTTTTTCTATCGTATGTAAGTCTTGAATTCCAAAACAATCACAAGTTCGCAATACAGCAGAAGAGTTATGTTCCTTTGAAATGCTTTCCATTACCACTGTTAAATAGCGTGTTCTATCGGCTGCTATTTGATCATATTTTACTTGTTTACTTTCAGTAATAATGTTGTAGAATTTTTTCAGAACTTTTTCGTCAATTGTCATATCGATAAAATTAGGCATAAAAAAAGGGAATCTTTCGATTCCCTATTTTTTTTGGTGGTTATCCTAGTTAACCTTACCTGATAAATCAGAACCAGCTTTGAAACGAACAACGTTCTTAGCAGCTATTTGAATTTCTTTACCAGTTTGTGGGTTACGACCAAGTCTTGCCTTACGATTAGATACAGAGAATGATCCGAATCCTACTAGAGAGATTCTTTCACCCTTCTTTAATGCTACACCTGTAGCATCAATAAATCCATCTAATGCTCTTTTTGCGTCAGCTTTTGATAATCCAGCGTTTGATGCCATTGCATCAACTAATTCTGCTTTGTTCATAAGTTTGTTTTTTAGTTTATTAAAATAATAAATTTACTTAACAAATATATTGCAATTTCCTTGCTGTGCAAGTGTTTTGGCAAAAAAAACGTGTGTTTTGTGGAAAAGTAGGCTGTTTTGTTGATAAACCCCTCCTAAATCCTTGTTTTTAAAGGTGTTTTCGCTGAGTTGGGTGTTTTTGTCGTTTAATTTAATATAGCTTACTATTCAGTAATAGAATGGTTTTGAATAGAATTGCCTAATAAAAAATCCTTGAACAACATTTTTCTTTTGCCTTCGACTTGTATTTCACGAACCAAAAGATAGAAATCATTACAAGGAAAATGGATACCTTCTTCAGATGAATAAATAGGGCTATCTATACAGGTAGTTATATTCGTTTTCAATGTGTTGAATAATTTGTATGTTTTTATTTCTCCCGTTTCCTCATTTTTCAATTTGCACCAAGAAGCAGGGTAAGGGGATAGCCCCCGACAAAAATTATGCACGAGATCTACAGGTTGTCTAAAATTAATCTCGCAGTCGGGTTTGAATATTTTGTATGCAGGTTTTAGGACTTCCAAGGAATAGTCACTTTGGGGAATTGTCATATGCGTATCATTGACAACTTTTAAGTACGTTTTATATATTAAGTCAGCTCCCAAGAACATAAGTCTGTCGTGAAGCTCTCCAGCGGATTCATTTTCTCCAATCTTTAACGCTTCTTGCTCTATTATTATACCCGTGTCAATTTCCTTTTCAATGAAGAAAGTCGTAACACCGGTTTCTTTTTCTCCATTTATTATCGCCCAGTTAATGGGAGCGGCACCTCTATATTGAGGTAAAAGCGAAGCATGGAGATTTATTGTGCCTTCCTTAGGCATAGACCAAACAGCTTCTGGAAGCATTCTAAAGGCTACAACAATGAACAAATCTGCTTCTAAACGATTCAATTCTTCAATGAAAACAGGGTCTTTGAGGTTTGTCGGCTGCAGGATATTTAGACCTAGCTTAATTGCGCAAAGTTTTACATCACTTTGACTGATTTTCTGTCCTCTACCAGATTTACG
>CAJQQA010000206.1 GCA_905480355.1 uncultured Flavobacteriales bacterium
TTCACTTTCATCAATTGATAAAATGGTGAATTACGCATTGCTTTGCCTTGTTTTAGCTCAGCAATAACAACATTTTCAACAGACTGATTTTTTCCTTTATTCTCGAATGTCAAATTCAAATCAATTGTTAGCCGTTCGCTCATAGCTTTGTTCACTAGAGTCATACGGATAAAATCATTCATCAGTGTAGGATTCATTTCTGTGCTTAGAACACCTGCTTTCTTCACAAAATCAAAATGTGAATCATTCATAGCAGATGGTATTTTGTCGACTTTAATGCGATGTTTACGTGTTCTTCCTTTGATTTTGTGCTTAACTTCTAAGAATGTCAATTTAGAATTAACATAAGTTCTATACCTCACTTTAAAGCGATTAACTTTACCTTTATGATGGTCATTGTAGCAACTATAATTAGCGTCATCAAAATACAAACTTACGTACTTTGATAATCGTTCGCCTTCCACATTGAGAATATAGTAGTCTTTAGTCAAAATAGGCAATAAACGTTCTAGATCAATCTTCGAAAAAACAAATTTAGTATCAACACGATTCATTAATTTAACTGTATCCATCTCGATTAAACTTATAGGTTCAAAAGAATCGATGATGTTGTTTATTTTCTGTAATAGCATTAGTTAACAAAAATAGCAGAAACATTGAATAAGACCTTGTTTTACATCAACTAATACTAAAGAAAATTTATTCGATAAGTCCCAGGCAAATCTTCATTCGAATAATTCGTTTAGCAGAACTTTCTACTTGTTTTTTAAATTGATTATCGGATTGGTACTTAGCAAGAATTTCTTGATGTGCTTTTCGAGAATCTTTTGGCATCAAGAGAATATCACAGCCAGCTGCAATGGCAAGAGATGAAGCACTTTTAATATTAGAAACACCCCCCATATTCATTGCATCAGTTACAATTAATCCTTTAAATTGGAGACTATCACGAAGTAGGTCATTTACCATGATGCGTGATGTCGTTGCTGGTAATCCCTTTGTGTCAAACAATGTGTTGTTTGTTATTGCGATATGAGCCACCATGATGGAAAGCACGCCAGATTCAATCAATGGCGGGTAGTATTTCAATTCTTTTAAATCTCCATTGATTACTTGTAAAGCTTTATGTGTATCTCCACTAACTAAACCATGACCAGGGAAATGTTTTGCGGTTGCAATGATGTTTTGCCTCTGAGACTGTAAAAGGAAAGCTTGAGAAAAGGGGATAACATTTTTTGGGTTATTAGCAAAGCCTCGGTAACCAACAGTCTTATTTTTTGCTAAATCAACGACTGGTGAAAAATTATAATTTATTCCTATTTCGTTTAAGTCTGTTGAAATAGTTTTTGAAACTTTCGCTGCCTCAGTCGAATCAACTATTTTATTTGCCTTAGGAACTGGAGTCGTACCAATTATTTTACGATTGACTAGGCTAGGTTCAGCATCGGCAGAATAAAGAAAAGGTAAATTGCCTTCAGTTTTATTCATTTCTTCAAATTTAATAACCCAGTCAGTACATTCCTTTTTGGTTCCGTTCAAGAGAAGAACACCACCAATCAATTGGTCTTTTAATAAGTTTTTAATTGAATCTTCTTTTTGGCCTAAGCGTCCTACGGCAGGCATAATCAATTGTCCTACAATAGCAGTATCGCTCATTAAATTGTATATACTATCTACTTTAGCGTCTAACTCCGGAATGTTTAACAAAAATGAGCTTAAGTTAATAACCATTGCTTCTTTTGGTTCTTCAATTGTATCAGGTATAACAATAGATTCCTGAGCACAGGCTCCTAGCAGCATCATTGAAAAAAGGAAGAGCGCGTTATTTCTTATCATTTGTTAAATATTTAATCAAAATTAAAACCAAAGTTAGCATGTTCAAACACACGGTTTGGATACAGAATTTTTGTTTTGTTCACAATTCTATTGTCAACAACCATACCGAGAAGAAAAGCATATCTTTTGATAAGCGATGTAAATTATAATAAATTAAGACTAACATTTCATTCTTATTGAATGGAGAAATTTGGAAATAATGAAAATAAAGGATAGAAAAGTCAATTAAAGATATATTAATTCTTAAATTAAATGGAAACTAAACCAAACCATTGATGAATATACAATCTATCCCTTATTGGGCAGAAGATGATAGGCCACGAGAAAAACTATTATTAAAAGGAAGGAGAAACCTATCAGATGCAGAACTAATTGCAATATTGATAGGTTCTGGATCACGGGAATCTTCAGCGGTACAATTGGCTCAAGAAATTATGGCGGAAGCAGAGAATGATTTACAAATTTTAGCTGGTTTTTCCATTCAAGATTTAACCAAATTTAAAGGGATTGGTGAAGCGAAAGCAATCAGCATAGTGGCATGTTTAGAGATTGCTCGAAGAAAGTCGGGATATACTGAGAGAGAGAAAATTAAAATTAAATCATCAAAAGATGCGTTTCAAGTATTGAAAGCTGATTTTGAGGACTTACATCATGAAGAATTCTTCATTTTACTTTTGAATAGAGCAAATGAAGTTAAAGGTAAAATTCAAATTTCAAAAGGAGGATTCTCTGGTACAGTCGCGGATGGTAAAATGATATTCAGCAAAGCTTTAGAAAAGAAAGCCAGTGCAATAATATTAGCGCACAACCATCCAAGTGGTCAATTATTCCCCAGTGAAATTGATAAAACTTTGACGCAAAAACTAATCGAGTTTGGTAAATGCATCGATTTACAAATACTGGATCATTTAATATTTTCTAATGAAAAATACTTTAGCTTTGCTGATAGTGGATTAATTTAATATTTCCTCTATTTATGGTACTTGTTTTTGTAGAAAATGTAACGAATCGATTACAATATACTTTTGATTTTATTTTTAAAATCAGAGGAGTTGATTATTCATTTACATTGAATAAAAAGGAATTTATTGACTCGAAAGAAACGAAGCTTAACTACAGTAATTTCAATTTAGACAGTAGTCCAACTATTATTCCTTCTGTATTACTTTTTGAAGAAGGCATTACTGAACAGGAATTAGGTAAAAGCAATTTTGAAAATGAAGATTGTCTTTCTATTAAAGGTGTTGTTGATCCTATTGCCTCAGTATTTTATATTTTGACACGATATGAAGAATATTCGTGCCTTATAACGGATAAACATGGTCGATTTCCTTATGATCAGAGTATTCTCAACTCATTTAACTGGGTAGAAAAAGCTAAATGCGATCGTTGGTCAGAATCGATTATCGAATTTTGTGGAGTTGACTTGTCGCTAATTAGTCGATCTATTGAGATTTTACCAACTTTTGATATTGACAATACTTATGCATATAAATTAAAAGAAGGAAAGCGCAATTTTCTTTCTCGTCTGAAAGATACATTTCGAGGAGAAACAAAAAGACTGGTAGAGCGCAAAGATGTTCTTAATGGTGGGGTGGACCCCTATGACACCTTTTCTAAAATTAAAGACATCGCGGGTAGGTTCAATAATACTAAAATATTTTGGTTGATTGGAAAGCTTTCGAAATTTGACAGAAATATCAGCATCGAAAATGAAAAACACAAAGAATTAATTCGTGAAATTGGTCATTCTGTTGAAATTAATTTACATCCAAGTTATGCTTCAAACAGTAGGCTTGAATTTATAGAGGAAGAGAAAATAGCATTAGAGAGTGTATTGAAAAGGAAAATAAATTCTTCACGGCAACACTTTTTAAAATTAAGATTACCGCTGACATTCCAAGTCTTGGAAGATGCAGGTTTTCAAAATGAATATTCAATGGGGTTTGCTGAAAATGTTGGCTTTAGATGCGGAACAGCAAGGCCTCATTTATGGTTTGATTTATGGGCGAATTTCCCCAGCGAATTAACAATCCATCCACTCGTATACATGGATGGTAGCTTGAATGAATATATGAAGCTGTCCATTGATGAAAGCAAGGTGAAAATATCAGAGCTCTACGCTGAAGTCAAAAAATATGGAGGTGAATTCACCTTCCTTTGGCATAATGAAACGATTGGAGACTATGGACATTGGAAAGGATGGAGTGCTGTTTTAGAACATACATTAAATTTAGGTCATGAATAAAAGAATAACTTTAATAGCAATTCTACTTATTCTTTTAGCAATTATTTTGGGTGCTTTTGCTGCGCATGCATTGAAAGATTTGATTAGTGAAAAATACCAACAAACTTTTGAAACAGGTGTACGATATCAAATGTACATGGGGATCTCATTATTCATAATTGGATTGAATTATGCAAATATTGGCATATCGAATAAATTGCCAATTCAACTTATTATCATTGGTGGTCTCTTATTTTCTCTGTCACTTTATTTCATTTCATTGCAAGAGATTATAGGGAAATTTATTTTCCTGGGACCAATAACGCCATTAGGTGGAGTTTTGATGATAGCTGGTTGGGGATTGATTTTTACTCGAATTTTAAAAAAGAAAATTTAGTAAATAAATTGCAATTCCCTTTTCTAAGATAATGTTAAATTTACGTATCAAATAAGAGCAAGTGCAAATAACTATTCTTGGTTCAGGAACATCACAAGGGGTACCCGTAATAGCATGCGAGTGCGAAGTTTGTCAATCAAATGACATTAAGGACAAACGATTACGCAGCTCAATTATGATTTCAGCAAATGGTAAGAATTATGTAATCGATTCGGGGCCAGATTTTAGGCAGCAAATGCTAAGAGAAAAAGTGAATACTCTGAGCGCAATTGTTTTCACGCATGAGCACAAAGATCACATTGCGGGATTAGATGATGTTCGCGCGTTTAATTGGAAAGAAAGACGTGACATGGAGGTCTATTGTTCTTCTCAAGTAGAAACAGCGCTAAAAAGAGAATTCCATTATGTGTTTGCAGAAAATAAATTTCCTGGATTACCGAAAGTAAATTTGAATATTATCTCGAAAGAGTATTCATTTCCCATTGGAGAAGGTCTTGAATTCATACCGATTGAAGTTAAGCACAAGGAAATGCCTGTTCTTGGTTTTAGAATAGGACATTTTACTTATATAACAGATGCTAAAACAGTTTCGGAAGATGAAAAAGCCAAAATTAAAGGTACTAAAATTCTTATCGTCAATGCACTTCGGAAAAAAGAGCACATTTCACACTTTAATCTTTCAGAGGCGCTCGCATTTATTGAAGAAATAAATCCTGAAAAGGCTTATTTGACTCACATATCGCATTTATTTGATACACATGTTGAAATAGAAAAGATTCTACCAAAAAATGTATTCGTAGCATACGATGGACTGAAAATAGAAGTAAACACATAGACTTTAAATCGATTAATAATTTTAATTTTGTACCACAAAGAAGAAACTATGTCAAATAACATCCTGAAAGGAAAAAGAGGAATCATATTCGGAGCATTGAATGCTCAATCAATAGCTTGGAAAGTTGCAGAAAGAGCCCATGAAGAAGGAGCTACTTTTGTTTTGACTAATGCGCCTATTGCAATGAGAATGGGAGAAATTAACAAGCTTGCCGAAAAAACAGGTAGTGAGATAATTCCTGCTGATGCAACGAGTGTTGAAGATCTTGATAATCTAATTTCACAATCTGTAGAGATTCTCGGAGGTAAAATTGATTTTATTCTACATTCAATTGGAATGTCAATTAACGTTAGAAAAGGACGTCATTACACCGACCAAAAGTATGATTTCACTCAAAAAGGACTTGACGTTTCAGCTTTATCTTTTCATAAAGTAATGCAAACGGCAAAGAAACAAGATGCAATGAATGACTGGGGATCTATTGTAGCTTTAACATATATTGCTGCACAACGTACTTTTCCTGATTATAATGATATGGCAGATAATAAGTCTTATTTGGAGTCAATTGCAAGAAGTTTTGGTTACCACTATGGAATCGATAATAACGTTCGTGTGAACACAATATCGCAATCTCCTACAATGACCACCGCCGGAAGTGGTGTTAAAGGCTTCAATGAGTTTATTAATTACGCGGAACAAATGTCCCCACTTGGTAATGCCTCAGCTGAGGCCTGTGCTGATTATTGTGTTGCAATGTTTTCTGATTTAACAAGATACGTAACTATGCAGAATTTATTTCATGATGGTGGATTCTCCAATACAGGTGTAACACAAGCTGTGATTGAGAAGTTTTCGGATTAAAAAAAACATTTATTTTTGGAAAGCGTTTAAGAAATTAAACGCTTTTTTTATGCGCACTTAAAAAATTCGGAAAGAACACGTTTTCCAGCTTTATTTGTAAAAGTATCAGGAGAGTTTTTCGTGATAGCAAAAGGATATATTGATATCGCTACTGTAGAATGTGCAATTCAAAATATTAACGAGAAATAAAGTTGAAAATAAGTGGCTTCTGTTTCCTATTGAATAACAGAGTAAAATTTCATAAATCGAATTAGTGCTCCAATGGTGTTTTTTCTCCTGCCATTATTTCTACCTCTAATGAATTTATCTCTGGTGGGATAGGGCATGAGTATCGATATGAGTAAGCGCAATATGGGTTGTATGCTGTATTAAAATCAATCCAAATTGTTTTAGACTTAGACTTCCTCAGATCAATATAGCGTCCAGCCCCATAAGTTGTTAGTGCTGTAGTAGCATCTCTGAATGGAATGAATAGATAGTCTTTGTATTCTTCATTCTCCATCAATTCAATATTTTGATAAACTTCTAATTGGCATTCCTTACCGTCAATTTCAAAATAAACGATGCCGTATCTTCTATATGTGGGTTTTCGATCAGTAGAGGTAGGCATTTCAAATTTAGGACCCCTTCTTTTTTTGAATCTTGCTTTTATTTGAAATGTAGTATCGAACTCAAAGTAATCTAATCCTCCAAAATTTTTAATTTCTTTTGGTGTTAAAACTTTAGAGTCGGGATTAGAAAGTGTTTCGCTATGTTCTTTTCGTAATTGATTAATTTCTGATTCCATCTTTTGAGAAAACAAATTAGATGTCATTAAGATAACTGAAAATAAGATTATTAGCCTACTCATCTTAATCCAAAAATTGAACTTCCTAATCGTACCATATTACTTCCTTCTTCTATTGCAATTTGGTAGTCTCCACTCATGCCCATTGAGATGTGCTGGAAGTTATCGTTGAATTTGAAATAGTGACTTTTTAGAACGTTGAAATAATTCTCCATTGTTTGGAACTCTCCTCTAACTTGTTCTTCGTTTAATGTATTTGATGCCATTCCCATTACACCTGCAATTGAAACATTTTGGAGTTCAATAAAATCTTGAGAACTAAGTAACTCTTTAGCTTGATCAAAATTTAATCCAAACTTAGACTCCTCTTGAGCAATGTGAAACTGAAGTAGACAGTTGATTGTACGACTATGCTTCTTAGCTTGTTTGTTGATTTCTTTAAGAAGTTTTAAGCTATCAACAGCATGAATTAATGAGACAAATTGTGCAATAAATTTAACTTTATTGGTCTGTAAATGTCCAATTAAATGCCATTCAATATCTGTCGGTAATTCCGATTGTTTTTGTGCTAATTCCTGGACTTTATTTTCTCCGAAAACACGCTGTCCTGCTTTATATGCAATGAGGATGTCAGCATTTGGTTTAGTCTTGGAAACGGCTACCAGTTTTACATTTTTTGGGATTGACTGTTTTATCCTATTTAGATTCTCTTCAATCATTCGTCAATATTATAAATTGTAAGTCCACTCCTTAGTTTTGGCTCTATCCATGTTGATTTTGGTGGCATTGTCATATCCATATCCGCAACTTGTTTAATTTGATCAATTTTTATAGGAAAGAGGAAAAAGCCGATTTGGTATTTTCCATTGCTAATTTCTTTCTCCATTTTCTCCAGCGAATTTATACCGCTAATGAATTCGATATGTTCATCCGTTTTTAAGTTGTTAATTCCTAAAATAGGCTTTAAAACGTATTGAGTTAGAATTTCTGCATCAAGCGATTGAACAGGATGGTGTGAATTGAGTAATTCATCTTTGAATTCCAATAGGAACCATTCTCCCTGAATACAAATTGTTATGTTATGTTCGCGGGTCGGGTTTTGACGTTGAGTGAGTTTAGTAACAGTAAAGCTAACGCTTAAAAGAGAAAGCACTTCTTTCGCTGAGTGTTCATTCAGTGTTTTAACAAACCGATTGAATTCTGTAATGTGCAGTCGTTTTTCGTTTAAAAAAAACGCTAAAAATGATTTCTCATTTACTAACTTATCTTGATTCTGATTGTTCCGAAGATTCTTAAGCGCTGATGATGATGCGCTTCGATGATGGCCATCTGCTATATAGCAGGCATCAATGTGCTCAAAGGCATTAATAACGGCTTCAGTTTCTTTTTCTGAGAAAAGCCAAAGCTCATGTTTTATTAAATCTGTTGTGGCATACTCGTACTCTGGACGTTCAAATGTCTTCCAATTCAGTAATTCGTCAATAACATTCTCATCATCTTGATAAGAAAGGAGAACAGGTTCTGAATTGTAGCCAACAATATCAAGGTAGTTTGTGAACATGTTTTCTCGACTAGTAATTGTTGATTCATGCTTTTTTATAGCACCTTTGTCGTATTCTTCAATGCTCGCCCCAGCAATAACACCAATGTATTCATGGCCATTCTTCGTTTGGCGGTAAAGGTAGAGGTGTGGCTGTTCATCTTGAATTAAAATACCTTGATCAATAAAGTCTTGATATGCCTCTCCAATCATTTCAAATCGTTCTTGAGAATTTGGTTCTGTACTAACAGCCTTACCGAATTCGGGATTAATGATATGGAGAAAAGTAAATGGATTGTCTTGTAACTTGGCTTCTAGCACATTACTTTTGTAGGTGTAATATGGCCGTGTTGCCACTAGGTGCACCTTGTCTCTAGAAGGGCGAATCGCTTTAAAAGGACTTAATTTAGCCATGACTTTAGCGGTCTATTGTACGCCAAATTTAGCAATAATAGTTTCTGCTAATTCTGTTCCAATTCTGTCTTGTGCTTCACCAGTTGCTGCTCCAATATGAGGTGTACAAGCAATTTTTGGGTGATTAAGGAGTTCTTTCATTGGGTTTGGCTCGTTGTCATAAACGTCAAGAGCAATACTCGCAACTTTATTGCTTTCTAAGGCATTTAAAAGCGCTAATTCATCAATTACACCACCACGTGCTGCATTGATAATTCTTACGCCATCTTTCATAGTGTCAAACTCATTCTTTCCAATAACGGCAGAACCATTTTCCTGCTTAGGTACGTGTAAGGAAATATAATCAGCATTTTTAATTCCTTCGAGAACAGATTTAATAGGCTGAATATCAATTGAAGCTGATATGCCGTTCCCTAATTTAATCGAAAGTGATGCCTTTTCGCAGTACAAGTCAACTGCTGTGACGTTCATTCCACAGCCAATAGCATATGAAGCAAGACTTTGTCCAATACGCCCAAAACCAATGATTGTCAAGTTTTTATCTCTTATCTCTACACCTTTACCATATTTCTTTTTTAAGGTTTTGAAATCACCATTTTCCATGTTTTTGTATGAGTCATGAAGAGAACGGGAAATAGCGAAAAAATGTCCCATAACTAATTCAGCAACAGATTGTGATGATGCGCCAGGTGTATTAATTACTGTGCGCCCAATTGCACGTGCATATTCAACATCAATATTGTCCATACCAACACCTCCACGACCAATTAATTTCAAATTCGGACACGCATCAATAAGGTTTTTTCTAGCCGTAGTAGCGCTACGTACGAGAAGAATTTCAATATTTTCGTTATTAATAACTTGGATTAAGTCTTCCTGATTTACTTTTTCAGTAATTACAGTGTATCCTGCTTCTGTTAGTGCGACAATCCCAGAGTTAGAGATGCCATCGTTTGCGAGTACTTTCATTTTATCCTTTTGTGCGTTCTAATTCTTTCATAATATCTGTCAATACTTTCACACTATCAAGCGTCAGAGCATTATACATAGAAGCTCTATAGCCTCCAACTGATCGATGTCCTTTTAGTCCAACGACACCAGCATTATTCCATAACTCGTCAAACAAGCCTTTGTGTTCTTCATTGTTTAGCAGAAAAGTCACATTCATT
>CAJQQA010000207.1 GCA_905480355.1 uncultured Flavobacteriales bacterium
ATTGAGAGTTTTGTTTACTTCGTCGATTACCAATTCCTTTAATTCATCTTTGAAAAAATAAGGGATGGCAATGAGCGCAATGATAACGAAGAAGACTAGAATCCCTGTCCATTTCAATAATTTTATAGGGATTTTAAGGGCTTTTTTTGCAATATTAGTCATGCGATAGGATTAAATTAGATATGCTTATCAAAGATACAATTTCATTCACATAATGATATCTCCTCGGATGATTTTAAGTATTATTTAACACATTTTTTTGAATAATTTAACGAAAAAATTGGATGGGTTATTGTATATCCATAATTCTCATTAATAGACATAGAGAAAGAATTCTTATCAACTTTACTTAATTATGGATTCTTAAGATAATCCATTCTTAATTATCCTTATCTTTGTGCGAATTTATTGATTGAATTATATGGAAAAATTTATTCGTTCTTTTTTCTCGATGAAGATGATGGCACTTGCAATGGTCATTTTTTTTATCGCAATAGCTAAAGCGACCTTTATTGAGTCCGCGTATGATACTGATTCTGCAAAAGTACTGGTTTACAATGCGGTTTGGTTTGAGATTTTATTAGCTTATTTAGGCATGAGTTTAATTGCAAATATGTTGAGGTATAGAATGTGGGAGAAAGGAAAAATTGCAATGTTTTTGTTCCATATGTCTTTTGTTGTAATCCTAATAGGAGCTGGCGTTACGCGTTACTATAGTTATGAGGGGATTATGCTTATCCGAGAAGGAAAAACAGTTGACTTTCTTTATTCGTCAAATGCAAGTTTTTGGTATCGATTGAATGATGGTGATCTTCAATATACAGCGCACGAGGACATGATTATGTCAGAACATCCGAATGCTAACAATCATTTTGAGCACAATTTTGATTTCCCGAAACATAAAACACCAATTTCAATTGAATACCTTGATTATCAAAAGAACATGGTTGATTCATTGGTTGTTAATGATTCTATAATGACTACTAGTTTGGAAATTGTAACAGGAGGGATGACGTCTAGTTACTTAACCGAAGGTGATTTTTTAATGCTAGATGATATTGCGATGTCCTTTGACAAAGAGAATGCTATGCCGGGAATTGAAGTTTTTCGAAAAGCAAATAAAATCTTAATAAAAACACAATTGCCGATTCGTTATTTGCCAATGGCACAAATGACCGAAGCAAGAAAAAATGGATTTGAAGTTGCCGATTCTTCTTATAAAACAATCCCTTTAGACACGATGGTTCCTTTTCAGACGACAACACTTTATCAAGTTGCAGATCAGCAATTTGTATTTAAATCGATCGTTAAAAATTCGGCAACGCTCAAGTTAAAGTCAACAAACAAAGAACAAGGTGCAACATTTTTAACAGTAGAGGTGAAGGATGGTGAGCTTTCCAAAATTGTACAGTTACAAGGAGGACAAGGAATGATACCAACTCATGCAGTTTTTGAGCTAAATGGCTTAGTATATGACATGGAGTTTGGTTCAAGAAAAATAGATTTGCCTTTTGGAATTAAATGCCTAGACTTTAGATTAGAGCGCTATCCAGGTGTTGATATGGCATCTTCTTTCGAGTCAGATGTTTCCATTATCGATGAAGAGTTAAATTACACAAGAGATCAAAGAATTTTCATGAATAACGTGATGGATTATCGAGGGTATCGATTTTTTCAATCTGCGTATGACCCAGACGAAGGAGGTACACACTTAAGTGTTAATCACGATTGGTGGGGAACGAGTATTACGTCTTCGGGATATTGAATCGTGACAATAGGTATGCTTTTCACATTAATAGCTCCGAATGGGCGTTTTTTAGAATTATTCGAAAAGTTAAAAAAATCAAGACTTAAACGTACGAAATCAGCGGTAATTTTGATAATGCTTTTATCAATAGGGTTATCAGTTAATGCGCAAGACACAATTGATGAGCATGCAGGACATGACCATTCTAATCGCGCTCAGCAAAAAATAGAGCAAGCACAAAAAAGAGATACTGTAATTCACTTTATCTCTGTTGAGCATTCAGAGAAGTTATCAAATTTATTGGTGCAAGATTTTAGGGGTCGAATAGTGCCATTTCATACGATGTCGGATCAGCTTTACCGCAAGATAACAAAAGGTTATTACAAGGATTATAATGCAGTTCAGACGATTATGAGTATGCATATGTATCCAGACCGTTGGTTAAATGAGAAAGTGATTTTTGTTTCTTCTAAGTCGAATTTAAGAGAAAAATTAGGAATGAAAGGGAAACTTATTTCTTTCAATGAATTACTTGGTAAGGATGGTAATTTTATTCTGACTGAAGACTATGAAAAAGCACATCAACGCTTGGAAATGAAAAGAAATGAATACGATAAAAAATTAATTAAGCTAGGAGAAAGGTTTTCTGTTATAGAATCAGTTTTTAGCTGGAGAAACATGAAGATTATCCCAGTTAAAAACGATAATACGAGAACGTGGTTTTTACCGTTGAATATGGAATTGATGCAACGAGATTCTATTGGTACTCGAAAAGCATTGAGTTATTTATCTAGCTTGAATGCTTCTGCACTCTCAGAGAATTATGGGGAGTCTGATGATAATTTAAAGGTTTTAATTGAGTTTCAACGGGAAGTTGCAAGTGATTATGCACCGAATGAAAAGGATATTGAAAGAGAAATTAGTTTTACTAGAATGAAAGTCTTTAAAAACACACTCTATACTTATTTACCTTTAGGATTGTTAATGTTGATATTGTTTTTCGTGCAAATATTTGTTAATCCAGCCTCTGTATTTTCACGTAGGCTTTCTCAGTTGACAAAGTTGTTCGTTGTTGTTTCAATTGTAGCTTTTTTGTACCACGGCTATGGTATTTACCTTCGGATGATGATTACTGGTCATGCTCCTTGGAGTAACGGTTATGAGGCGATAATTTTTATCTCATGGATAATTATGTTAATTGGAATACTTTTTTCTAGGAAGCATGCTGTCGTTTTAACTGGAGCTTTGATAATGGCATCTATGATGATTTTTGTAACGGAATTGAATTTAATGGATCCAGAAATTACACCTTTACAACCTGTGCTGAAGTCTTATTGGTTGATGATACACGTAGCAATTATTACAGGTAGTTATGCTCCTTTAGGGATTTCGTTTATTCTGGGGTTTTTAAGTATTATACTTTATATTTTCCGAACAAAAAAGAATGCGAAGGTTATTAATATGAACATCAATGAATTGGTCTATATTTCTGAGTTAACCATAACTTTAGGAGTATTCATGCTGACGATTGGCACTTTTTTAGGAGGTGTTTGGGCAAATGAATCTTGGGGTAGATATTGGGGTTGGGATTCAAAAGAAACCTGGGCTTTGGTCTCGGTATTAGTATATGCTGTAATTCTACATTTAAGATACATTCCTGCTTTAAAAAGTAAATTGGTTTTTAGTGTCGTCTCTATGTGGGGCTATACATCGATACTCTTTACATTTTTTGGTGTTAATTTTTATCTCACAGGTTTACATTCTTATGCACAGGGAGAAGGAATGCAGCGAATACCTAACTGGGTACTTTATGTGACACTGTTTTTTATTTTGATTACCTTTATTGCAATAATTAAAGACAAGAGTTTCAAGAAATCGGCCAAAAAAGAACTTTTAGAACTATGATTGATCAATTAGATATACTTGTTTTTTCTGTCCATCCTGATGATGCTGAACTGTCTTGTTCAGGCACAATTATGAAGCATATCGCAAGTGGACTGAAAGTTGGAATTATTGACTTAACACAAGGGGAGCTTGGTTCACGAGGAACAATTGAAACACGCTATTTAGAAGCGGAGAGGTCTTCCAGAATAATGGGAATTCATCACCGCTCTAATTTAAAAATGCAAGACGGTTGGTTTACAATTAATGAAGAAAGCAAGCGGTTGATTATAGAACAAATAAGAAGATTTTCTCCTTCAATTGTACTTGCTAATGCTGTTTCGGATAGACATCCCGATCATGGTAGAGCTAGTCAATTGGTTTCTGACGCTTGTTTTTTATCTGGCCTTCGTAAAGTAGAAACCACTTGGAATGGAGCAGTACAAAAAGCTTATCGTCCGAAGTCTATTTTTCATTATATACAAGATCACTACATTAAACCAGATTTTGTTGTGGACATTACACCGTTTTTTAATCGAAAGATGGATGCGATACGAGCTTTCCAAACTCAATTCTTCAATCCAGATTCGAAAGAGCCTTCAACTCCGATTTCAGGAGAAGATTTCTTTGACGTGGTTAAGGCGAGAATGAAAGAATATGGGCGACCAATTGGTGCTGAATATGCTGAAGGTTTTACAGTCGAACGCTTTATTGGAATTGATAATCTATTTGATATAAAGTAAAAACATTCTACTCATAGAAGATGACAAAAACATCTTCATCGTCTTTTTTAAAGAACTTGTTTTCGCGCGCATATTTTTCTACTTCTGATTGGTATTTTAACTTATCAAGTATACTCGTTGTTTTGTCTAAATCAGTAATCATTGCCTTTTTTTTGCTTGTTAATTCTTTCAATTTAGAATTTCTAGAAATGACAGAAAAAATATCATTGTCATCTAAAAATAGAATGTAAACTAAAAAAACAGTTGAAGCGAGTATGAATTTATTTTTAAAATAGGGTAATATTTTTTTCATATATTCAAAAATAGACATTCATGTTGCTTTAATTTTTAATACTTGAAATTGTTATCCAATAATTAGTGTTGAAACTCAGCTTTTAATAAGCTAGAATTGTTCTTAATCCATTTCAGTAATTTTCTGTATACTTCTAAAGATGAAATCTAGATAGACATGATTAGCCAAAAAGCGTTTGCCTTAATTAACGATCTCATCGTATTGAACCTTCCAATCATCATCATCTTCAAACCATTGAGCTGATTTATTCAATAAGGCTTTAGCTTTATCTCCTTGTCGTGTTTTCTTTAATGCAATTGCAGAGTATAACAAACCTGCTTTGAACATTTTTAAATCAGCTTCACTCCAGCCTTCAATAGATGGTAATTCTTCGAGCATTTTATTTCCTTCCTGCCATAAGGTTCTTGCAGTTGGTTTGTCTTGATCTTCGTATTTACAAGCACCCATCAAATATTTAGGGCCAATTTGATTAATTGTAATTTTATTGTACTTGATCCCCCAACCATAAGCACGTCTATAATTTCCATCTGAAATTTCGTTGTCAATTATTTCAAAAAGGCTCAATTGAAATTTATCGATAAACTCTTTATGCTCTGCAATTGTTGTCCCTTCATTGTATTTGATGTCATATTTAATTCCTTTCGATAAATATTTGATCGCATCTTTATACGCGTTTTTAAATTTTTCGTTGTCTGTTCCAGATAGCGAGATTTTATAAAGGCCTTTAGACAGCCAGATGTATGGCGCTATATCCTTTTTTGTTTTGTCTTTTTCTGTATACCCCGCAGCTACTTTTGCTAATTTTTCGTAGTTAGCATCAGCATAAAGAATTTTTAAATCATCATAATTAGGCGACTGAGAATATGCCATTCCCGAGATAAATAAAGCTGTAATAAGAAGTAAACTATTTTTCATTGTGATTTGTTTTCTCTGTTATTTTCAAATATTATGCCGAAAGCTGACGTTATTCAAAGTTATCATTTTTTTTTGGATGTACACTGGAAAAAAATCAAGTAATTATATTCAGGATTCATATCGACACACATTGTTTTAAGTTCGCTCAATTACTGTTTAATTGCCACGAAAAATAGCACAAAAGAAATATTTAATTCTCCTTCAAAATTTTAGTAGTTACCCATTAGAATATAATATCTTTGCGACTTAAATGTTTGATGAGTTGCTCTATTATTAAAACAAAGAGTAGCCAGTATTTAAAGTTTCACATTAATTAAAAGTAAATGGCAATTTTAGTTTTTATTATCGCACATTGGTATTTATCGTTGTTTAGTCAAACATTTTTTCTTCACCGATATGCAGCTCATAAGATGTTCACGATGAATAAGTTTTGGGAGCGTTTTTTCTTCTTTTTCACATGGGTTACTCAAGGATCTTCCTATTTGAGTGCATATGGTTATGGAGTAATGCACAGAATGCATCATGCATATGCAGATACTGAAAATGATCCACACTCTCCAAAATATGATAAAACATTCTTTTCAATGATGTGGAGAACAAAAGGAGTTTACGCTGATGTTTGTGATAAAAAATTAGAATTTGACGATAAATTCACTGATGATGTACCTCAATGGTTTGCTTTTGAAAAAATTGCACATAGCTGGATTTCTCGATTATTTTGGGTTGCTGCTTACATCACCTTCTATATCTACTTTGCAACTGATTGGTGGATGTATTTATTCTTGCCAATGCATTTTGTTATGGGACCTTTACATGGAGTTATTATCAATTGGTTTGCACATAAATATGGCTATAGAAATTTTAAAATCGCGGATACATCAGTTAATTTAATGCCTTTTGATTTCTTAATGATGGGAGAAGGTTATCACAATAATCATCACAAAAATGGAACGAGAGTTAACTTTGGAGCAAAATGGTTTGAGCTAGACCCTACATACCCAATAATTTTAATGTTAAATTTATTCAGAGTTGTTCGAATAGTAAAGGTATAGTAGCTTCGTCTTTAGGATCAATAGCTGTTTATTCCTCAACACTTTTAATCAACAACTCCAGTATGTCTTGCGCTGCAGTAGATATTTTTGTACCAGGACCGAATACCCCAAACACGCCAGCTTCATATAAGAAGTCATAATCTTGTCTAGGAATAACACCTCCAGCAATTACCATAATATCGTCACGCCCGAATTTTTTCAATTCCGCTATTACTTTTGGAATTAGCGTTTTATGTCCTGCTGCCAATGAAGAAACACCGAGTACATGAACATCGTTTTCTACAGCTTGTTTTGCCGCCTCTTCTGGAGTTTGAAACAAAGGTCCAATATCAACATCAAAGCCAATATCGGCAAATGAAGTTGCAATTACTTTTGCACCTCTGTCATGACCATCTTGCCCCATTTTCGCAATCATTATTCGTGGACGTCTACCTTCCAACGTACTGAATTTATCCGCTATTTCTTTCGCTTTGTTAAAGTCTTTGTCTCCCATAGATTCGGATGAATATACACCATTAATTGACCTAATTGTTGCTTGATATCTTCCGTAAACAGTTTCTAAAGCCGTTGATATTTCGCCAAGCGTAGCGCGTTCTCTAGCACATCTAATTGCTATTTCAAGTAAATTACCCTTCTTTGATTTTGCTACACTTGTTAATTCTGCTAGAACGATTTTCACTTTACTTTCATCTCGTTCTCGTTTAAGTAAAGATAGTCTTTCTAATTGTTTTAATCTTACGGAATCATTGTCTACTTCGAGAATATCGATTTCATCTTCTTTTTCTAATTCAAAGCGATTAACACCAACAATAACATCTTTTCCAGAATCAATCCGTGCCTGTTTTCGAGCAGCAGCTTCTTCAATTCTCATTTTTGGAAGCCCAGTTTCTATCGCTTTCGTCATACCGCCTAATTCTTCCACTTCAGTAATTAATTCCCACGCTTTTTCAATGAGTTCTTCCGTCAATGATTCAACAAAATAACTTCCCCCTAGTGGATCAACGTGTTGTGTAATTCCAATTTCTTTTTGAATGTAAATTTGTGTATTTCTAGCAATTCTAGCAGAGAAGTCGGTTGGTAGAGCAATTGCTTCATCCAATGCGTTTGTATGTAAAGACTGAGTGCCACCAAGAGCTGCTGCTAGCGCTTCGATACATGTTCGAGCGATATTATTGTATGGATCTTGTTCGGTTAAGCTCCATCCAGATGTTTGGCAATGAGTTCTTAATGCTAGGGATTTTACATTTTTCGGGTTAAATTGTTTTACGATTTTCGACCATAAAACTCGACCTGC
>CAJQQA010000208.1 GCA_905480355.1 uncultured Flavobacteriales bacterium
ACTCCATCAATAAAACCTCCGATTTCTTAAGTGTTTTTATTATTTTCCGCGGAAGAATGAAATTATCTTTCGTCATTAAATGCATAGTGCCATAAATAACAGACGGACTTTTTAATCCATTGCCAGAAATTTCCCAAAATAAAGAATTCTCAGACATAGGGAAGGCACGCACCTCTGATTGACTATGTATATAGGAAAAGGATGTTAAGAATAAGATTAAAAAAATATTCCGCATTTATTTCTTGATTAATTCAACAAGGTATTGATCATCAATGTCAATAATTTTCTCAACAGAAAACCCCACCTTTAAAGCAATTTTCTCAAAATTTTTAAAATCAACATAAAGCCAGTCGAACCAACCTGAAGAATGTTCTTTATATGTCATGTTAAATTTAAAATCTCCGTAATAAGCTGTATTCAAATCGACCCATATGGCGCCTTTATCGTCTTCGTATAAAAATTTAAGATCTGAAGAATCACAAAGCAATTTACCTCCAGAAACGAGCAATGATTTAGCCTTGATTAGTGTGTATTCTAAATTAGATAATTTACCTGCGATGCCAATACCATTCATTAACATCAATAAAGTATTATATTCTTGCCCTTCAATGTCGAAGAAATTGATACGTTCTGCAGTAAGTTTTTGTGACTTTAAAAAATCAACGGATTTTGAACTGATTTCAATACACGTGACATCAATTCCATTTTTTTTGAGATATTTTGCATGAGTACCAGCAGCAGCTCCAATATCGAGCGTTTTTCCCGTGCAGCGTTTTAATGCTTCTTGCTCTATTTTTGGCATTTCGTTAAACGATCGAAAGAAATACTCAGAAGGAATAATATCATCATCACAGATGTCAGACTCCACAATAATATCTACGCTTTTTTTTGATTCATTATAATCAAGAATAGCTTGACCAATAGGGTCGTTGAGCGAATCACTCATTAATTAATAATTATCGTATCCTTCTTCAAACTCGTTGAAGCCAAATTCATCTTCTTCACCTTCTTCAGATTCCGTTTCGAATTGTAAGTCATCGTTCTCTTGTGGTTTAGAGTCCTCCGATGGTGCGTTTCCTACATTAAGAACAACAGTAGCTGTTTCAGGAGTATTTTCCTCATAGCCGATAAGCTCGATCAAGAAGATCCACATTCTTAAAAAGTCATGAACAAGGATAATTTTTTGATCGGCTTCTTGAATGTATTCTCCAATGATAGAAGACTCCATAACACCCGGTAATATTTGATCTTCGTTTTCTCCAAATGACATATCAAACAGACTAATTTCAAACCCCTTGTCCCAATTATCGTTTGAGATATAGAAGGAAGCCATTTGGTCTTCAGTAAAGTTATAAGCGCTTTTAATTGCAGTATACAATACTTCAAAATTGGCTTTATCGCTAATTAAAATATCTCTAAAAACTTCGTTTTTATCTTTTGAATCCAGTAAAACTCTAAATTTTAGTCCTGCCATAATTTTAATAATCGATTATGAATTACTCTTATCTACAACTTCTAATCCCATTTTCTTCGCAACTTTCATCATGAATTCAATGGCCATTTCTTCCTCATTTTTTATTTCACCCTCCAAAATAGCCTCTTTTATTTGAGCCTTTATTTCACCAACTTCATAGGATGGATTGAGTCCGAATGTCTCCATTATTAGCTGTCCTGTAACTGGAGGTTGGAAATTCCGAATTTGATCTTGCTCCTCTACCAATCGAAGTCTTTCTTCAACAAGCTCAAAATTCTTCTTGTATTTTTTTACTTTAAAGTCATTTTTGGAAGTAATGTCTGCGTTACATAATGTCATTAAATCATCTATATCATCTCCTGCTTCGAACAGTAATCTACGTATTGCTGAATCAGTTACAAACCCTTTTACTAAAGCAATGGGGCGTAAATGTAATCGGACAAGTTTCTGGACGTATTTCATTTTAGTATCCATAGGTAACTTCATCCGTTTAAATATTTTAGGAATCATTTTCGCGCCTAAATCTTCATGTCCATGAAAAGTCCATCCGACTTTTTTATCAAAACGTTTCGTCGGTGGCTTTGCAATATCGTGCAATATTGCGGCCCACCTGAGCCATAAGTTTTCTGTATTTGGACTTATATTATCAAGTACTTCTAAGGTGTGAAAGAAATTGTCCTTATGTGATTTCCCATTTCTAGTTTCTATACCGTAAAGGTTGATCATTTCAGGGAAAAACTGATGTAATATTTGAGAAGAGTACAACAACTTGAATCCCCTTGAAGGCTTTTTACTCAGAATAATTTTATTAAGCTCATCAATGATTCTCTCTTGCGAAATAATAGAAAGTCGTTCTGCATTGATACGCAAGGCTTCACGACTACTTTTTTCGATGGTGAATTCCAATTGCGTAGCGAAACGAATTGCTCTCATCATCCTCAATGGATCGTCACTATAAGTTTGTGAAGGCTCTAATGGTGTTCTGATGATTTTATTTTGCAAATCTTCTACACCGTTAAAAGGATCGGTAAGTTCTCCAAAATTATCTTTATGTAAACTTAACGCCATGGCGTTAATTGTGAAATCACGTCGGTTTTGATCATCGCTTAGAGAACCGTCTTCCACTATTGGTTTTCTTGAGTCATTGCGGTACGATTCTTTTCTTGCACCTACAAACTCTACATCAATATCCTTGTAAACAAAGTGAGCAGTCCCAAAGCTTTCAAAAGTTGTTACTTTTTTAACACGTAATTTGGCAGCAATTGCCTTGGCTAAATCCAAACCATTTCCAATGACTACAATATCAATATCTTTTGATGTTCGCTCGAGGAGAAGATCTCTAACATATCCTCCAATGACATAAGCTTCAAGGTTCATTTCAGTAACTATTTCTGAAGCGACTTTGAAAACTGGATGCTTAAGATATTGACTATAATTTTGTGACATTTCGGATGCAAAGTTACGGATAACTTTTTATCTATCATTTAAAGCTGTAGTTAATTAATTTAGCTTTATTATTTTAACTTTAGCGTATTAATTCTTACAAGTTGAAACACTTCTTTTTTATAATGTCTTTTTTGTCCATCTTTTCTTGTAGTACTTTTAAAATTGCCGACAATCATGTCAGTAAAAAAATGAAATCTGCATCAATGCAATGCCAGCGAAAAGTGATAAAAGGAGATACAGTTGAGTACTGGGATTCTCAATCAGACAAACCACCGTTGATGTTGATTCATGGTTTTGGAGCAACGACAAGGTTTCAATGGTTCAAACAAGTCGAAATGTTAAGTGAACATTATCGTGTTATTTTACCTAATCTATTGCATTTCGGGAATTCTTTTCCTTCAATAGAGAAGTTTAGTTTAGATCATCAGGTTGATTTAGTGTCAAACTTAGCGGACGATTTGGGCTTGGATAAGTTTATTTTGGGAGGTGTTTCATATGGAGGAGGTGTCAGTATAGAATATGCGAACAAGAATCAAGATAGAGTAGAAAAACTGATTATTATTGATTCTCCTATTAAATTTATGTTTGCGTCAGATATTAAAAACATTTGTAACACCTTTAAAGTTGAATCGATTGAAGAGCTCTTTGTACCATCAAACCCTAAGGGATTAAAAAAACTATGGTATTTATCCACAAGTAAGAAAAGTTTACTTCCAGCATTTATGTTCAAAGAGTTTCACGAAAAAATGTATGTGGGTGATTTGGCTAATAAACGAGCACTAATGAGAAGTTTGGTAAATGACATGAATAAGTATGCGAAACATGAGTATTCTTTAGAAATGCCGATATTATTGGTGTGGGGAAGTAATGATATGGTTGTTCCTGTAGAAAGGGGAAAAATGTTACATGACTATTTAGGGGAGAATTCTGAATTTCACGTAATATTCAAAGGAGGTCATGTGGTTAACCTGAATAAGACAAAAGAGTTTAATAAGATTTTAGGAAATTTTTTGGGTATTTAGCAAGTTTACTTGCGAAGAATATCAACACTTCCATTAAGTCCAATTTTTATTATTTGAGATGGACGACTCATTTCCTTTTCTAAATTTAACTCCACAATCGCGTCGACTTTCATTTTAATTTCTTCTGAAATTTCCTCAAAAAAGCTTGCATTTTTTTCTCCTGATAGATTCGCTGAGGTGCTCACTAATGGTTTTTTTAGGCCTCGAATTAATTTCAAACAAGTTGGGTCTTCTGTGATTCGAATGCCAACAGAACCATCTTTAGCAAGAATAGAAGGTGCAAGACCTTTAGCATTAGGATAAATAATAGTCAAAGGCTGTGTTGCTAAATCAACCAAGTCATAACAAACTTCTTGAAAATTAGTAATATATCGCTCTAGCATTGCGAAATTATCGACTAAAAGAATAAAGCTTTTATGATCAGGACGGTTTTTAATTTCGATAATCTTATTGCAGGCTTCATCATTTGTAGCGTCGCAACCGATTCCCCAAACCGTATCTGTTGGGTAAAGAATTGTCCCTCCTGATTTTAATGTCTCAACTATTTCTCTAATATCCATATTCAAACCTTTAATTTTCTTAATGATCACTTCCCATCCAATAAATCAGGCCTTCTCTCCTTAGTTCTCTCCATAGCCTTCAACTCTCTCCAAGCTTCAATTTTACCAAAGTCTCCAGACAATAACACTTCAGGGACTTTCATTCCGTTGTATTCAGGAGGTCTTGTGTAAACAGGGGGAGACAATAAACCATCTTGAAAACTATCCGTTAGTGCAGAAGTCTCATCATTCAATACACCCGGAATCAATCGGACAATACTGTCTACAAGAACAGCAGCGCCTAATTCTCCTCCCGATAGCACATATGAGCCAATTGAGATTTCTTTTGTAATGTACTTCTCTCTAATACGCTCATCAATGCCTTTATAATGTCCACATAGAATAATAATATTTTGATACAGGCTTAAGCTATTAGAGGTCTCTTGTTCCAATAATTCTCCATCAGGAGTCATGAAGATAATTTCGTCATAGTGACGTTCTGATTTTAGCTTTTCAATAAGTAAAGCAATTGGTTCAATACTCATGACCATTCCAGCGCCACCGCCATATTGCGCATCGTCTACTTTATGGTGTTTGTTTGTTGAATAATCTCGAATGTTATGAATCTCCAATTCAAGATGTCCTTTCGTTTGTGCTCTTTTCATAATAGAGTCGGAAAAAGGACTTATTAATAAATCAGGGAGTATGGTAAGAATATCAATTCGCATAAAACAAAATTAGTTAATTTAGTCCTTAAAACGAACAATAGATTTATGAAGATTATTCTCACACTCCAGCTATGTGTTTTTTTACTGTTTACTTTGCATTCTCAATACGACGGGAATACGAGCCCAAGCTATCCAGATTTAATTAAAATCTACATAGACTTAGCAGAGAAGAATACTGAAATCGAATTGTACAACATGGGTCAATCTGATTTTGGACTACCTATTTATTTATGCATTATCAATGGTGCACAGGATTCAATTAAATCATTCGATAAAGCGAGGGAATCAACAACTTTATTAATAAATAACGCAATACACCCGGGTGAGCCAGACGGTGTGAATGCTTGTTTAATTTGGATAAATGATTGGATATTGACTGGAAAAAAAACAAAGAATTTACCAGTGATTGGGATTATTCCAGCATACAATGTTGGGGGAATGATGAATAGATCTTCTTCTAGTCGTGCAAATCAAGATGGACCAGAGGAATATGGATTTAGAGGAAATACACAAAACCTAGATTTGAACCGAGACTTCATCAAGATGGACTCTAGAAACATGTTCACATTTGCTAAAATATATCACGGTTTAGATCCTGACGTTTTTATTGATACTCACGTTTCTAATGGTGCAGATTATCAATATACGTTAACTTATATTGCATCAATTAGAGAACGAATGGGACCAGAATTAGGGACTCTAATGCATGAAGATATGATACCTTACCTTAAGAAACGCGGTGAAAAAGGAAATTTTGATATGGTTCCATATGTTAATTTGAAAGGTGCAACTCCAGAAACTGGGCTGACGGTTTTTAATGATTTACCGCGTTACGCAATGGGTTATGCTTCATTATTGAATGCGATAAGTTTTACAATTGAAACACATATGCTAAAGCCATTTTCGCAACGTGTACAATCTACTTTACTTTTTATAGAAGAGTCTATTAATTGGATGAAAATTAATAGTGGCAAAATTGAAATAGCAAGAGAAAAAACTTCTGAATGGGAACGGAAAATGGAGTATTATCCATTCCAATACAAATTACAAGTAAAAAGAGATTCGATTTTATTTAAGGGTTATGAATTTTCAAATCCAATAAGTGAAGTTACTGGATTAACTCGTTTGAAATATCATCAAGATAAACCATACGAGAAATTTATTCCGCTCTATAAAACATATGCAGCAATGGATTCTTTATTCATTCCAGACTACTATATTGTTGGTGGAGAATGTAGTGCAGTTCTTAAACGCTTGAAATCAAATAATGTTGAAATGAGTTTGCTTGATAATTTTGATGCCAGAATCATCGGTCGATACCGCATTAATAGTTTTAAAAGTAATAAGAAACCTTATGAAGGTCATTTTTTACATTCAGATATTGATGTAGAAATTTCTTTAATTCATCGTGGGTTTAAGAAGGGTGATGTGTTAATTAGTAGTCATCAAAAGAATAAACGTTTCATTGTTTCAGTTCTCGAACCAGGAACGCCTGATAGTTATTTTACATGGAATATGTTTGACAGTTATGTTCAGCAAAAAGAACATTTTTCATCTTATGTTTTTGAAGACAAAGCGAAAGAAATACTAGAAAGTAATGAGTTGTTACGTGCTGATTTTGAAGAAAAGAAAAAATCTGATTCTGAGTTTGCAGAATCGGCTTACGCACAATTGTACTTTATTTACAAACGAAGTAAGTATTATGAGCCGTCACATAATTATTTACCCATTCATTCGGGGATGTATGAATAAAATTAATTAATAATTTCAATGCTTCTTCCTTTCTGCTGTAAGAGGATTGTTTAATTTTGTGGCAGATTTTATTATTCAAGATTAGGGATTATGACGTATGATATTGCAATAGTTGGAGGTGGAATTGTAGGAGCGGCAACGTTTTATAAATTACAATCGAAGTATCCGGATATTAAAATTATTCTTTTAGAGAAGGAGACTGGACTGGCAGATCATCAAACAGGACATAATTCTGGTGTGATCCACTCAGGACTGTATTACAAACCAGGTTCATTGAAAGCAAAAAACTGCATTGAAGGGAGACAT
>CAJQQA010000209.1 GCA_905480355.1 uncultured Flavobacteriales bacterium
ACATGCTCTATATCCTTTGTGGTACTATCCTTAAGCATGGGATGCAAGATAAAACTGAAGAGGTATTCAATGAAATTCAACGTTCAAACATGTCAAAACTAGACAAAGACGGACAGCCAATTTATCGCGAAGATGGAAAAGTGATGAAGTCTGATCAGTATTTTAGGCCGAACATCAAAAGTATCTTAGATAAGTGATTATTTTTTAGAGATGAGTAAGCTTTCTAAACTCTAAATGAGGGTTGTTGAGCCCGTCGAAACACATTCCACATTTCACTGTTCATTGATTATTATTTTCCGTCTCAACTTGAATAACATTCTCCTTATTTTTGAAGTATGATTGGAAGAATTGTATTTACATTTTTTTTTATAATTGCAATAGTTTGGATTGGATTTGTTGGCATTGATATTCTTACAGTCAAAACATCATTTTCTCAAGAAACGATTTTCACAAGTGAAGATTATAAGATTGCTGTAATCAGTCGTCCAAAAGAAGTCAAGTTTAATGAGGTGCCTGGTTTTGATAAATCGCCACTTTATAATATTGTTAAAGCACTTAATAACGAAAGCTATTCTATTGCCTTTGTAAGCTATAAAAAACCACACTTATTACTGAAAAGTGAAACAAATTGGCACAAAGAAAGTGTTGAGACGTTGTTCCGTCAGTTGGGCTTAATACTTAAATTTGATGGTGCTAACTTTACTCTAGGAAAGTATCAGGGCCGTTTCTTTAAATCAAGTCTTTATCTTTTTGAAGGAGAACAGATTCAATTTAATCAAGAAAAGGCTGAATTGGTTTACGATAAAAAAGCGAGCATGTCCATTATTGAATTGGGACAGAAGTCCGGGGTAGTTGCTGTTTCTGATTTGTATTTTCTTGAAGATGGTCAAGTAAATTACATCACCCAGAACGATGAAATTGTTCAAGGCAAACAAATTCGAGACGAGAATATTTTTGCTTCTACAGTTACCAGTAAATTTTCGGAATATCATTTTTATGAACGTGATTATTATGCTACTCTTGATAGTGTGTATGCCAACTCTCCAATGTCTAAATGGATCATGGACGGTTTTTTAGAATTAGAATACAAAGGGAATATTGTATACATCACAGATTATATTAATGGGCAAGATCCTGTTCTTATCTTAAATGATATGCAACAAACCCAAGATGAATATAAGTTTTCTATTCAGCTTACAAAAGAGTTTCCTAGAAAAAAGGACGGAGCTTTTTATGTGAAATACTTGAAAGATTTGGTAGTGATGTCTGCTTCTGAAAAAGCATGTGACAATATAATTGCTGATTATAAACTAGGTAAAACTATCGCATTGAATCAATCAATGTTCAATCAAGTCTATGGTCGTTTGCCTAAACTAGTTTCTGAGCGATTTGTTGGGAATGAAAAGTCTTATTCTAAGGCAGTTTACAAAAACAAAATACTGCAAACTGCTTTTGGATCTCCAATGCAAGAATTAATTTCAGAAGAACAAGAAACAATCAGTGTCAATTGTGGTTTTTCGGTGAAAGATTTTGTGGTTTTGAAAGGTAACGGAAATATAGTCGCACTTGGAGAAAAGGGTGAACTTGCTTGCTATCGAAATGAAAAATTACTTTGGGAGAAGGAGCTTGGCAGTTCAATTGGTGAGCTTCAATTGATTGATTTATACAATAACAACGAGCAATACTTGTTGGTGAATTCGAATGAGAAAATTCATTTAATCAATTTAGAAGGTCAATATTCTTCAGGTTTTCCTATAGCGAGTGATGATGAGTTATTAAATGAAGTAAAATTCTACCGATGGAAAGGAAAAAGTTATTTCTTAATTGCAAATGACCGTAGGGATGTTTTTCAATTTGATGGTAAAGGCCGGGAGTTGACGATTATTAAAAGCAAACAACTCATAACAAAACAGATTGATGTTTGGGCAAGTCAAAATAAATTGTTTGCAGGGTTTTCTAACAATGACTTTTTTGAGATGTTTAGCTTGGAGAGAATGAGTAGTCATAGAGATTTCAATCTGCCGACTAATTGTTTGACCTCAAAAATCCCTAACGAGTTGGTGCAGTTTGGAATTGAGAATAATAAATTAGTCAAAATTGACCAGAAAGGTTCCAAGTTTATCTTCGGTAAATATCCGAATGGTAAGATTATTTCAGTTAACAAAGCTTCTGGTAGTCCTAATATTGTTGTTCAAGCAGCTAATGAGATATTTGTTATCAACAATGAAGGTATTGTGTTTTCACAATTTAAATTACCATTTAATGAAGTAGATGACGCATCAATTATAACGTTCGATTCAGGGAAAACTTACCTTTCTGTGATTGATGGTTTAGAGAATAATGTATATTTGTATGGAACGAACGGTCAATTGATAAACAAGAAGCCGATTGAAGGACAACAAAAAGCTGTAATCAAGTCAAGTGGAAATATTTTGCAGATCACAACGGTTGTAGATCAATTTATTGTTCAGTATTTTCAGTAACCTGAATTAAACTACGTATGAAAAACTCTTTAAAACATTTGATAGCATTGGCTATTGTATTTGTTTCACTTTCTAGTAACGCGCAAAACTACCTTGGGATCCATAGTAGTAATTATGCTGGAGTAATGGGAACTGATTTGCAACCCGCAAGTTTTGTTGACGGTCGGTTTTTAACAGACATTAATTTGGGCAGTTTTAATTTTAATGCATATCAAAATCTAACGAGCTTTGATACTAAGCCATTGCCGAAATGGTGGATAAAGTCATTCAAGAATGATGTAAACACGGGGACTGGTGAGTCAGAACATGTTCTTGGCGGTTCCAACCCATATAATGATTGGTCTTTGCCAGATTCTACTTTTATGGATAGATTCCTAGACTCGATCGATTATAACGAGTCAGGGACTTATGGAGTTTATAACAATATTCAAATAGATGTATTAAACTTTATGTTCCATGTTAAACCAACAATTGCGATTGGTTTCACGGCAAAACTTCGTTCAATTACGAATGTTGATGACATTGATCCTAATCTTGCCTATTTGTCTTTGAATAGTCTTGACGTACCAAATTTATGGGCTACAACGTTTAATGAGCAATTGTTAAATTTTAATCACATGACTTGGATGGAATATGGATTTGTTTATTCTCAAGTAATTAAGGATGATGGTGAGCATTTTATGAAGGCTGGTGTTAAAGCCAAGTGGTTATCTGGATATACAGCGGCTTATCTGCATACTAAGAATTTCGATTACAATTTACTTAATAAAGATACTACTTCATACTTAAAAGGGGACTTTTCTTACGGCCATTCTAATGGGATTCTTGAAGAAGAAGAATCATCAGGTTTACCTAAATCGGCTTCCAAATTTGGATTAGGTTTGGACTTAGGATTCGTATACGAATGGCGTCCAGATTGGGAAGAATATAAATACGACATGGATGGTGAAACAAATATCTGGAGAAGAGACAAAGAGAAATATAAATTGAGGGTTGGAGCTTCTATTCTAGATATTGGTGGAGTGAAATTTGAAAAAGGAGGATTGAGTCGTGATTTTAATGTGAACACAAGTAACCTTTTTGACCTTGGAACTTTTGAAGATGCGAGTGGACTAGAAGGTTTTGATGAAATAGTAGATTCTCTTATTCTGAATGATGCAGGTTGGACGTCTAATAATGATGAGGGGACTTTTTTTATGGGTACACCTACCGCATTGAGTTTACAAGTTGATTACCATATTTGGAAACATTTTTACGTGAACATGACAGGAATGTTAAACTTACGAAGTAAGAATAAACCACATCATGTAAAAGTTGCAAATCAATTGTCAATTACACCAAGTTTTGATTATGCGTGGGCTGGATTTTCAATTCCTGTATCAATTAATAAGTACTCAGGATTCAAAGCTGGTATAGCAACACGTTTAGGCCCATTAACAATAGGTGTTACTGATTTTAGAGCGCTTTTTGCAGCGGGTAAAGTAAGAGGTGCTGAAGTTTATGCAGGATTACGTGTACCAATTCTTTATTCGCATCCTAGTGATATCGATGGTGATAAAGTTTCGGATGAAGTTGATGATTGTAAAACAGTACCAGGAATTTGGTCATTTAAAGGTTGTCCAGATACAGATGGAGACGGAATCAGAGATACTGAAGATGAATGTCCGAATGAACCAGGGTTAGCTGAGTTTAGTGGTTGCCCAGATAGAGATACTGATGGTATTCCTGACAAAGATGATGAATGTCCAGATTTACCTGGAGATAGAGTATTCAATGGTTGTCCAGATTCAGATAATGATAGTATTGTTGATCCTAAAGATGAATGTCCGGATGTACCAGGAATAGCTAAATTCAATGGCTGTCCAGATACAGATGGAGATGGAATTAAAGACAGCGAAGATGCCTGTCCAGATGTTGCCGGACCATTAATTAATAATGGTTGTCCAGATACAGATGGCGATGGTTTATTCGATTTTATTGATAACTGTCCAACTGATTTCGGACCGAAAGAAAATAACGGTTGTCCTTGGCCAGATACAGATGGAGATGGATTATTAGATAAAGACGATAAATGTCCAAACTTAGTAGGACCATTAGAAAATGAAGGTTGTCCTTACCAAGATACAGATGGTGATGGAGTGTTGGATAAGGAGGATAAATGTCCAGCAACACCAGGACCTATTGAAAATGAAGGCTGTCCAGTTATCGAAGAAGAAGTTCAAGAAATCTTGAAAACGGCTTTTGATAATCTAGAATTTGAAACAGGTAAAAATATCATTAAAGAAGAGTCTTTACCTTCACTGACTGAGTTAGCCGAAGTACTTGTAAAAAAGACTGATTGGAAACTTCAAATAGCAGGTCATACTGATAATGTTGGTGCCGCGCAATCGAATTTGGTATTGTCTAAACGACGTGCAGAAGCAGTTAGGGCATTTATGGAGTCGAAAAGTGTATCCATTGAGCGATTGTCAGTATTGTATTTTGGCGAAACTGAACCAGTAGCAGATAATACAACAAATGAAGGCCGTCAGAAGAATAGACGTGTTGAGATGACAATTATTTTTGAATAGAACAAAAAATAAATAAATTAGGGACGAGGTTGGTATTCATCAGCCTCGTTTTTTTTGACAGTAATTTTCACATTGAATTCTTCAAAATTATTCTATTTTTAAAGAGTGATAAATTTATCAAAGAGAAACAGGTATTTATTAAGTGTCTTTTCAGGGCTACTTATGGTTATTTCATATCCATTTGCAGGAGGTTTGACACCGCTTGTGTTTGTTTCATGGTTGCCTTTATTGTTTGTTGAAAGCTATATTTCTAAAAAGAACTATCGATCAAGCAAAGTTTTTGTGCACGCTTATTTATCATTTTTAATCTATAACCTTGGTACAACTTGGTGGGTTTGGAATGCAGATGAAATAGGGGCCTCTCTTGCATTTATTCTCAATAGCTTATTAATGGCGATTACTTTTTATTTCTTTCATCTCGCGAAAAAGCATATTGGAGAAAAAGAAGGATACATTTCTTTGCTGTTCTTCTGGATTGGTTTCGAGTATCTTCATTTTAATTGGGAAATGTCTTGGACATGGCTGACCTTAGGCAACACTTTTAGTATTGTGCCATCGTGGGTACAATGGTATTCGTCTGTTGGAGTTTTAGGTGGCTCCTTATGGATCCTGATTATTAATCTCTTATTCTTTAGAACGATTCAAAATGTATATTTGAAGAAAGAAAGTTGGAGAATTCAAACACCCTTAGTTTGGTCAGGTCTTTTCTTAATAGCCCTGCCCATAGTCATTTCTTTGTATAGTTATTATAGCTATGAAGAAGAGTCGAACTCGATTGAAGTTGTAGCCATCCAACCGAATATTGACCCTTACAACGAGAAATTTGATCGCTCCAGTTTTAAGTCACAATTAGAAACGCTAACACGACTCGCAAGGATAAAAACAACAGAGAATACAGCATTGATAGTTGCTCCAGAAACATCCATTAGTTCAAATTTTAATGAGTTAGATGTCCAGCAGTATGACTTCTTTAAATATTTAGTGAAAGAGAAAACGGAAAACTTAAACAATACCCCTTGGTATATCGGAGCTTCTACCTATAAATTATTTTCAGAAAAAGAATCTAGAGCTTCTCGAAAAAGAACAGATGGTAATTTCGAAGAATTCTATAATTCATCAATGCTGATAACAGCAGACAATGATGCAGAGTTTGTTCATAAGTCAAAATTGGTTCCTGGTGTTGAAGTCCTTCCATTTTCTGACATTTTTCCATTTCTAGAGGAAATGTCCATTGATAATGGTGGAATTAGTGGCACTTTGGGGGTTGAAAAACACCCAAAAGTATTCGATATAGATAATATTACATTTGCCCCTGTGATATGCTATGAATCTATTTATGGCGAATGGGTTGCTGAGCAGTGTAGGAAAGGTGCTCAATTAATTTGTATTGCAACAAATGATGGTTGGTGGGGAGATACACCTGGGTACAAACAGCACCTTAGTTTTGCTAGTTTACGAGCTATTGAGAATAGAAGAAGTATCGTTCGTTCTGCGAATACTGGAATCAGCTGTTTTGTGAACCAACGGGGAGATATCAAACAAGCAACAAAATGGTGGAAGGAAGATGTTATTCGTGGAGAAGTTAATTTAAACTCAAAGTTGACCTTCTATACTACTTATGGAGATGTATTGGGTAGAAGTTTTAGTTTTGCTGCAATATTAGTGCTTTTATTCACATTCGTGAAAAGGTTTAGAAAAAAAAGGAAATTGATTGAAGGGTAGTTAGTCTTTAAATTGGATCACTCCAAGCTTTTCCTTTCGACCAGCAATAGAATATATAATTAATTCTCCGGTTGAATAATTTACATTAAAGAGCTTTGGTAGGATTAGCGCATTCATTTTCGAACGACTTAAAAAGGCTTCACGTTTAATATTGCCATTTTCTAAATCAATACTAGCAAGTCCAACAGCGTTTTTTGTGCGCGAATAATTTGCAGGGTAGATGTCAAAATGTTCGATGAATTTTCCGTTCGAATCATAGTTCTTAATGTGGTCATTAAAAATAAAATGAACTTTACCATTGTCGATAAAGCTTTCATAGCTGCTATATAAACCTTCATCATTGGATGAAATTTGTTCTTTTATTATTTTTTTTACCCATGAAATATCTCCAACGGGATTGATTTTGTAGGCAATAATATCATTGTAATAGTAATAATAACTTTGGGAAACAGTTCCGGTTCTATAATCGGTATTCGCGTTTACTTGTACATAATATTGCTCCATCGTTCCAACAATACTACCGTCCTTTAGAATAGTTATGTCCTTCATTATGTAATTGTAAAGCTGAGGTTCTCCCTTGCCTTTTGTTTGACGTTTTTTAGCTTTCTCTATCTGACGCTCTGACCAGCCTTGTGTTATAAAAGATTTCTCAAATTCTTGAAAACGTTCATCAATTTTCTCTTCTGTTTTTAAATCAATCCGCTGGTGGAAAACTCCCTTTATTCCATATTCTCCTTTATCACCATAAATTCCAGTAACAATAAAATTATTATTATCACCAATGGCCATTGATATTGCTTCAACTCTGCGTTCTTTTAGATCAATCTGAAAGTCTTGTAAACCATCATCGTTAATTCGAAGGACATGTAATGCTTTATAATTTAATTGATTCTTAAAAAACATACCTTTTTCATTTTTTTGATACTCTGTTACAGCCATTAAATAATCGCCACTATTCGTAATAATCTGAGTATTTATAGTTGATAAATTAGCTTCGAATGGTAAAGGATATTCACCTTCGTTGACAAGGTTAAGTAGACTGTCAAAAACTTTAAAACCATAAACTTCTCGCTCCCCTCGTTTTGGATTAATGTACCAAGCGACACCGATGTGTTTTTTATCTGGGGATTGAAGAATTCGGAATTCACCTTTGTTATTGCTTAACTCATACTCGGCAAGCTTGATTGATTTTTCAGGTTGTTCAAGTTCATCAGAAAAAGTTTGCATGAATAAGTTGTTATTTCCATCTCTTTTATCAGAGAGGAATAAGACAAAATTGCCGTTTAAAACTCTAGCTCCTTCGTAAGTTGCAATGCTCTTATTTACCGTTAAACGAATTTTCTTTTTGCGGATTAATTTTAAATCTTTGTGAAAAGAGACTTGATATCCTCCGAGCATTCGCCCACCGACCCAGCGTAGAGCATAAAACTCTCCTTTTTTGGAAGGCATTAAAGAAAGTGCTTTTCCTTGATTTGATGTTACTTCACCCCATTCTACATTGTAACTCTGGCTCCATAATATGGAAGTAAGTAAGAGAAATAATATGGACAGTAAAGCGTTTTTCATTGCGGAATGATTATACCTTCAATAATTAATCCAATTATTTGACCAATTGTATTCCAGTATAATTTTGTGGAGTGATTTGCTTCAACTCTTCCTTTAAAGTTAATGAAATATCAAGAGTGTCAACAAATTCATGGACTGTTTTTTTCGTCACCGCTTCATTTTTACGTGTCAATCCTTTCAATGCTTCGTAAGGCTTTGGGAAGCCTTCTCTACGTAAAATTGTTTGGATAGCTTCAGCTACAACGGCCCAGTTTTTTTCTAAGTCAGCTTGGAAGGCACTTTCATTTAGAAGAAGCTTTCCAAGTCCTTTTAACGTCGATTTAAATGCGATAAACGTATGTGCAAAGGGCACGCCAATTGTTCTTAAGACAGTTGAATCTGTTAAATCACGTTGTAATCTTGATACCGGTAATTTTATCGATAAGTGCTCAAACATGGCATTCGCTATTCCAATGTTTCCTTCTGAATTTTCAAAATCAATTGGGTTTACTTTATGCGGCATAGCTGATGAGCCAACTTCTCCTTCCTTCAATTTTTGCTTGAAGTATTCCATTGAAATGTAAGCCCACATATCACGATTCAAATCTAGAATAATCGTATTAATTCGTTTCAGGACATCAAATAATGCTGCGATGTTATCGTAATGCTCAATCTGTGTTGTCGTTTGACTTCTATCTAGTCCAAGTATGTCATTAATAAAATGGTTTGCGAAACCGACCCAATCATATTCTTTGAAAGCTACGAAATGAGCGTTGAAATTACCTGTTGCTCCACCAAATTTAGCGGAGAACGGAATCGAAATTAATTGTTTTCTTTGAGCTGATAGCCGTTCTGAAAAAACTTGAATTTCTTTTCCTAGTCGAGTTGGAGATGCTGGTTGACCATGTGTTTTTGCCAACATAGGAATATTTTTCCATGCTTTTGAATAATCCTCTAATTGTTGAATCAATTGGTCGAGTAGAGGAAGGTACTCCTCTTTTACCGCATCTCTTAATGAAAGTGGAATTGATGTGTTGTTGATATCTTGAGAGGTCAATCCGAAATGGACGAACTCTAAATGTTTTTCAAGTCCTAATGACGTCATTTTGTCCTTTATAAAATATTCTACAGCTTTAACATCATGGTTTGTTGTTTTTTCAATATTTTTGATCCACATGGCGTCTTCTTCCGAAAAAGAGGAATACATTGCTCGAAGATTCAGGTATTTTTCTTTCGGGAAATCAGCTAGGGCATCGATCCCAGTTTCAACCATAGCAATAAAATATTCAATTTCTACGAAAACACGGTATTTGATTAAGCCAAATTCGGAAAAATATTGCTGTAACTCGTTTGTTTTGCCTTGGTACCTTCCGTCAATTGGTGATATTGCCGTTAAACTGCTGAAATTCATAATTCAATTGTTTTTATAATGAAAAGGAAAGGACAAAAATACAAAAGACTGATTGAAATGAGTGCGAATCCCGAAGAAATTAGATGTAGTGACACAGATTTCAATTCTACTCAGTTTTTGCTAGAAGAATAAAAGGCGCAATCGATTGAATCTACTCCAATGGAGAATGGTAATTGAATCAAATTTTATTTTTACTTTTGAAGGTGAAATTCATTAAAAACTTTCTTTTTGGAATTAGAGCCTATTTCAAGGCTGTTAAGTTTATTATAGAACATAAAATTTATTGGTACTTATTCATTCCTGCTATTCTAATGCTAATTATCTATCAAATTGGCGCAAGTATTAAATCACATTATATCGCACCTAAAGCAGAGAATATGAATGAAATCGTTTGGTATTTTATTTATGTAATGATTGAAATATTCATTGCAATATTGTTGATGAAATTTGCGAAGTACTTAGTGGTCATCTTACTTTCTCCATTGATTTCGCATTTGAGTATGAAAACAGAAAAAGTATTGACAGGAAATTCATACCCATTTAGCTGGGTTCAATTGATTCATGATGTAAAACGAGCAATGAGAATTGTAGTAAGAAACATGATGTGGGAATACTTTTTTATCGTAGTCATATTTATTGTGTCAATTCTTGGTTGGGAAGATCCGAAATCTTCACCTATCTTTTATTTGTCATTCTTGATAGGTTTCTTTTATTACGGCTTCGCATTCTTAGATTATATTAATGAGCGAAGAAGATTGAATATGAACGAAAGTATCCAATTTGTTCGAAAGAATAGAGGACTAGCAATTTCCATTGGTTGTGTATATTCCTTGTTAATTCTTGTTCCTGTCGATTTAGGCGCATTATTCAATTGGTCCAATTTCTCGCAAGATGTTTCGGGTACTTTAGGTCGCTTTTTTCTACATTTATTTTTATGGTTCTGTGCAGCTTCGGCACCAATCCTTGCCATCGTCGCTTCAACAATCGCAATGGATGATTTAGTTGACTTGAAAAAAAATAAATATTCAGATAAAATCGAAGATTTAGCCGAATAAGTTGTGCCTTTTTTATATTTTTAATTTTTTTTAGCACACCTTTTGTAATACAACCGTTTAACAATTAATAACTGATACTATGAATCACCTTTTGCATCTTTTATCTTCGTTAGCTTTTATCCTTCTTTTTGGAACCACTTTCGGGCACGCAGGCAATACAATACCACCGGATTCTACAACAGGAATTGTTGATAAATCAGCTGCTATAATAATGATTGAAGAAGGGCGAGGTTTATTTGGAGAAGGGAAAGTGAAAGATGCTTTAATCAGATTTCGTGAAGCTTCCAATAAGGATTTGAACAGTTATAAAGCTGTTTATTGGATTTCAGCATGTCATTATAGTTTAAATAGTTATGGCTATGCATTAAAATATGCAAAGAAGGCATATGCAATGAATCCTGAAAAAATCACGAGTGAAATTTATGTGGTTCTTGGAGAATCCTATCACCGACTTGGAATTGTTGATTCTGCGATTATGAATTACAACTTGGCACTTGAGAAATTATCAAAATCGAGATCTCGTGTTTTGTTAATTCAACATCATATTGATGAATGTAATTTTGTGATTGAACAAAGTAAAAAAGAGGTAAAAGATATTAAATCACGTTTAGCAGGTGATGTGAATTCGGGTTATGATGATTATGGTGCACTAATACGTGACAATGGTAAAACACTTTATTTCACATCTAGAAGAAGCAACACAACTGGAGGAGGAATGAATCCTGATGACCAACTATATTTTGAAGACATCTACAAGGTAGTTTGGGACGGAGAAATGAAAGAATGGTCAGATGTTACTAATAAAATTCCTCGATTAAATTCAGATGGTTTTGATGCTTTGAATGTCATTTCAGACGATGGGTTAACTGGTGTAATTACTTTAAACTCTACTGCAACTGATGCTGAAACTGTAACAAGAGGTTCTGATCTTTGCGAAATTAAATTGAATAAAAAAGGTGAATGGAATCGTCCAAGAGCAATTAAAAACAAGTCAATTAATACTTCATATTTTGATGGTGCAGCTACAGTAACTGCAGATGGTAGCACAATGTATTTTGTCTCTGACAGAAAAGGTGAGAAAAGTTCAACAGATATCTATAGGGTTGAAAAGGTTGGCAAGAAATGGGGAAAAGCAGAACAGCTTCCAATGACAATCAATACTACAGGACGTGAGACAACTCCCTACATTTCTGCAGATGGCCGCTATTTATTTTTTAGTTCTAACGGTCATATAGGTATGGGTGGATTTGATGTTTATGTTGTAGAAAACAGAGGTGGAGAATGGGGACAACCTGTTAACTTAGGTCATAATATCAATGGAGTTACAGATGATACACATTTTTCGTACAGCACCGAATTGAAAAAAGGATTTATGTCTGGATTTAGAATCGTTGGACAAAAAGCGAGTATCGACATCTACGAAGTTGACATGACAGACTTCTCCTTTCCAAAACAATAGTCCTTTTTTACTAAGAGATGCAACGTTACTTTATAGAATTACAATATAAAGGGACCGACTTTTTTGGTTGGCAACGTCAGCCGAATGAAATTTCGGTTCAAGAAGTTATCGAAGATGTACTTTCACAATTAAATTCCAATGAGCCAATTAAGGTTCTTGGATGTGGAAGAACAGACACTGGAGTTCATGCGCACCATTTTATCCTTCATGTCGATTACGCGAAAAAAATTGATGTCGATTTTCAAGTGAGAAAGATGAATATGATGCTTCCTCCTTCCATTTCGATTATTCGAATTTTTGAAGTGGAAAATGATAAGCATGCACGTTTTGATGCTACTTCTCGTACATACCGCTATTTCATTACCAAAAGCAAGAGTCCATTTAATTCAGAACGATGCTGGTTGATTCAAAAGGAATTAAATTTCGAATTGATGAATGAAGCTGCCAAGTTCTTATTGGGAGAGCATGATTTCACTTCATTGTCCAAAAAGCATACGGATGTAAAAACTAATATTTGTACAATTACGAAGGCAGAATGGGGATGTAATGAAGATGAGGTTTATTTCGAAATAAGAGCAAATCGATTCTTGCGGAATATGGTTAGAGCAACTGTTGGTACCCTGATCAATGTTGGCTTAGGAAAATTGTCAGTACAAGGGTTTAAAGATATTCTAGATGAGCAAGACAGACAAGCAGCAGCTATTTCAGCTCCAGCTCACGGATTATTTCTTTGGAAAGTCAGCTATTAATGTTCATGATTTGTATCCAGGTTTTTATTCTCTGCGAATTGATCATAACAAAAGCGGGCAACACAAAATTGCCAAGTATTAATTGCTTTAGTTACTCAACAATAAGAATATAATTGTTCTTCTTTCCCTTTCCGAGTAGAACGTATTTCTCATTGATTAAATCCTTTTTTGTTACAGTGAATTCATCGTTTACTTTTTCCTTGTTCACAGAGATAGAATTTCCTTTTAATTCTCTCCTAGCTTCACCATTTGACTTCAAAAAGCCAGTTTTTCCAGCAAGTGCGTCAATGATACCGATCCCATTTTCAAAGTCAGATTTCGAGATTTTCGCTTGAGGCACACCATTAAAGATTGCGAAAAAGTCTTTTTCTGACAATAACTTTAAATCATCAGAAGTTGATTTCCCAAACAGTATTTTTGATGCAGCAATAGCTGTTTTAAGGGCATCTTCCCCATGAGTCCTTATTGTAATGTCTTCTGCCAATGCTTTTTGTAAAACCCTCAAGTGAGGAGCTTCTTTGTGCTCCAAAATCGTATTATTAATTTCTTCTTGCGTCATTAATGTGAATATTTTGATGAAATTTTCAGCATCGGCATCGCTAGCATTCAACCAGTATTGGTAATATTCGTAAGGGGACGTTTTTTCTGAATCCAACCAAATACTTCCACCGGCTGTTTTTCCAAACTTAGTTCCGTCTGCCTTTTTGATTAAAGGAGTTGTAACAGCATATGCTTCACCACCGCCTTTTCTACGAATTAATTCAGTTCCAGTAACAATATTCCCCCATTGATCAGATCCTCCTAGCTGAAGAATACAATTTTTGTGTTTGTTCAAATGGTAAAAATCATATCCTTGCACAAGTTGATAGGAGAATTCAGTGAATGACATTCCAGAGTCAAGTCGTGACTTTACTGAATCTTTTGCTAGCATATAATTTATTGAAAGATGCTTGCCAACATCACGAATAAAATCCAAGAAACTAAATTCTTTGAACCAATCGTAATTATTCACCATCTCTGCAGAATTCTCACCACAATCGAAGTCTAAAAATCGTTCCAACTGTTTTTTGACACAGGCAACATTGTGATTTAGTGTTTCGGTATCAAGTAGATTTCTTTCTTGAGACTTCCCAGAAGGATCACCAACCATACCTGTTGCACCACCAACCAAAGCAAATGGTTTATGTCCAGCTCGTTGAAAATGTGTTAAAGTCATTATTTGAACAAGATTACCAATATGTAAAGAATCAGCAGTTGGATCAAAGCCAATGTAACCAGCAGACATCTTTTTCATTAGTGCCTCTTCTGTGCCTGGCATCATATCATGGATCATTCCTCTCCACTTTAATTCTTCAATAAAATTCTTTGCCATTGATTAACTTTTCGTCAAATTTTTAAATAATTCTTCCAGTGACTTTTCTTCTTTTCTTAAAGTAAGCACCAACAGCTGATTTTCTTGAGCAAATTGAGCAATTAATTTTCTTAAATCGTCAGTTTCAGTTGATTCAATTAACCACCCAGATTCCGTTGCTTCGAGTTTGCTAATAGCGGTGATTTTTTTCAATTGAGACTTCGAAACACTTTTGTCAAATTCAACAAAAACAGTTTGGACATTCGATTCATTCGCTAAAGCACTTGCTTTGTCGTCAGCTACAATCTCACCTTTATTGATAATTACAACTCGATCACAAATGGCCTCAACTTCTTGCATAATATGAGTTGATAGCATTACCGTTTTTTCTTTTCCAATTGTTCTAATTAATTCACGAATTTCAACCAATTGATTCGGGTCTAATCCCGAAGTTGGCTCATCTAAAATCAACACTTTAGGATCATGAATTATTGCTTGAGCTATTCCAACTCTTTGTCTATAGCCTTTGGAAAGAGCGCCAATTTTTTTGTCTTGTTCAACTTCTAAGCCAACGCGCTTAATCATGTCACTGACACGGTCCTTGACATCAGACATTTTGTAGATTTTAGCTACAAAGCCCATGTATTCCTTCACATACATATCCAAGTAGAGTGGATTATGTTCGGGTAAATATCCAATTATTTGTCTTGTATCGAGCGAATCCACATTTACGGGCATGCCACAAACAGTAGCATTACCAGAAGATGCAGGGATGTAACCTGTGATTACTTTCATCGTTGTCGATTTCCCAGCACCATTTGGTCCAAGAAAAGCAACAATTTCTCCGCTTTTCACATTAAAAGAAATATCTTTAACTGCAGCCTGTTCTCCGTAATACTTAAATAGGTTTTTTACCTCTATTGACATCTAATCTGTTTTGAATAGCGAATTTAGTGTTTTTTTGAGAAGTTGAGAATTTTGGATGTAAGAACTTGGTAGAATTGATATAATTGTATTTGTTTTTAACGTAAATAGCTAGAAGAATCTATTTTTCTTTAGAGGGAATAAGGTGGAGTAAATAAAGAGTGAAGCGAAACTAAATCCTCCATATTTATTCGTTAGTGATAATGATACTTCTGATTGAAAAACTCATCTATAAAGGTCCTATCCGATTTGAAGAAAAATACTATATTTAAACCTATGTTAAACCTATTTAGAAAAAAGAAGAATTTATTCATTCATATTCCTAAAACAGGTGGCTCTTCTTTTGTTGGATTGTTAAAGGAATCTTTTAATTTAAGTGCTTCAGAAATGCAAACCCCTTCACACGTAATTTCTTCAGTTAAAAATACAGAAGTGAGTCATGTCGACTTTGAAACTCAAGAACGAAAGTTTAAACGTCCAGATATTTTCGATTCCAAAAAGAATAGTTCACTAAAAAAGAAATACGAAATTTTCATGATTGTTCGACATCCCGTTGATAGAGTAATTTCAGAATTCAACTTTCAATTTCACATTTTAGGCGGGAAATTAGGAAATAAATCGGCAGGAATTATAGATCGTTTGCCAAATCCTCCAAATAATATTGATGATTACATTCTAAACCCACATGTGCAGAATTATCAAGTTAAATTTTTACTTGGCAGAAAATTGGCGGATCCAAAACCTTTATCAGAAGAAGAGTTTCAACTTGTTCTCAAAGCCATAAAAGAATTGCCAATTCATTGTGGTGTAACAGATAAATATTCAGATTTTTTGAATTTGTTTCAAGAGAAATCTAATATTAAATTGAACAGTCAATTTGTTGTTCGCAAAAAGACACCTGAATCGGCCAAGTCAAAAGTTAATGCTAAGACTAAGGCTGCGATTGAACGATTAAATGATTTTGATTTAAGATTGTACACATTCGTGAAGGAAAACATGAAGAGTAATTTGTCCAAGGATTATTTTAATTGTCAAGCGACAAATGATTTCACGATATAATATTTGCACCATGTTTAATTTATTTAGAAAAGCGGAACCAAAAATTATCAATCTAGACGAAGTGTTCTTCGATGAGTCTAATATAGGCGATTTTTATAAAAATTACTTTAACCCTAGAGTTCCAGTGCTTATAAAGGGTGGCGCAAATAGTTGGCCTTTAATGGCGAAATGGAATAAAGAATATGTGATTAAAAAAGCAGGGAACCATATGTGCACAGTTGTGATTGATTCGCGACCAGCGTCATCGCGAGTGCAAACTACACTAAAAGAATATTTCAAAAGACACCCTGGAAAAAGTACTTTAACACTCCAGAGATATCAGGAAGGATCTCTGCTTCCAATATTAAAAGACTTACCTATACCAAGTCCTTTTTTTACGAATGAATCTATTCAACGTTATTTTTATTATCATTCAGTTAAAGATGCCGGTACTCTGCCTCACATGCATGGAGATGCATTTAACGTTCTCGTTTCTGGCAGCAAGCATTGGGTTTTTCATGATGCTTCATTATTAACTGCTCCTAAGGGTAATGCAAAGATGAATGAGTTTCATAAAACTTACCCGATTGGATCAACGGCAAAAAAATGGTTTGACAAAGAACTACCTGATTTTGCAGCTTCTCTTAAAAAAACTCAGATTTATCAATGTATTCAAGAACCCGGAGACATCGTCTATATTCCAACAGAATTCTCACATACGGTACTGAATATGTCTGAAGTTATGGGAGTCGTTGTAGAACGCAGTAGGTAACTTTATGATTTCGAAGTTCTTTTTTTTATCGTAAAGAGCTAAAAAAGGAGCATATTGGTGACGACATCCTATCAAAAGTCTATTCAATGTTCCTTTCTAATGGTTATTATAAGTTGTTGAGGAATAAAATGTTTAAACTTTATTAGGAAAGATTAAACATAATGATTAATATTGTTTATTAGCATTAAGTTTAATCAAATAAAAAACATATAAATATGAAATTATTTAGAAGAAAATCAAAAAAAGAAAAACTTGAAAAACAATACAGAGAAAAGTTAGAAGAGTCTCATAAAATGTCAACCATTAACCGAGCAAAATCAGACGAACTAATTTATCAAGCGGAACAAATTTTAAAAGAAATTGAAAATGAAGATTAACACCCTCGGACTATTTATACTCACCATAATAGTGACGAGTGCATTTAGTTTAACAACCTCAAAAATGGATTCAATATTTAATTTCTCAAAGACCTCTAAAATAGATGATTGGAGAGTTGTCAATGATGATGTTATGGGTGGAGTTTCGAGCGCATCATTTGAACTTAACAATGATGGTAATGCTGAATTTAAAGGCAATGTATCTACAGCAAATAATGGTGGCTTCGCATCAGTTCGTTATCGTTTCAGCGAAAAAGATATTTCCGGTAAAACAAGTATTTCTATTCGCTTAAAGGGTGATTCGAAATTATATCAATTTCGTATAAAGTCTAAATCCAACACTTATTATTCATACATTACTACTTTTCCTACTTCTAATAGTTGGGAGACAATAAAAATAAATCTAAAAGATTTATATCCAAGCTTTAGAGGCCGAAAATTAAACAAAGAAAATTTTAATGAATCCTCTCTTGAGGAAATTTCCTTTCTCATTGGTAATAAGAAAAATCAATCTTTCAAGCTTGTTATTGACAAAATTGAAATCGAATAAAAAAATGGAATTCTCAAAACACTCAGGCATTTACCGTTTATGCTCTCAGCAATTTTTGCCGATATCGCAAGAAGCAGCTTGGCGTTTTTTTTCAGCTCCTCAAAATTTACAGAAATTAACGCCTGAAAATTTAGATTTCAGAATTACGAGCCCCGAAAACGGTGAGGCTTATTTAGGACAAATAATAACCTTCTCAATCTTTTTAAATAAAATTTTTAAGATGAATTGGGTTACAGAAATCACTCACATCGTCAAAGGCACTTCTTTTGTTGATGAGCAACGATTTGGTCCCTACAAAATGTGGCATCATCTACATAAAATGGAGAAGGTTGATGGAGGTGTACTAATGACAGATATCGTTCATTTCAAACTTCCATTTTCTCTGATTGCACCAATTATTTACAGCTTGTTTGTGAAAAGAAAATTGACTGAAATTTTTAATTATAGAACAACAAAATTAGATGAATTAATTGATTCAAATCAGCTCATATGAAATTAGCTATTAGCATAGTTCTTTTTTTAATATTGAACTTTGGTGCACTTGCTATTGGGGGTTTATTTACTGGTGCTGGTGTAACATCAGACTGGTATTATTCTCTTGAAAAAGCTCCATGGTCTCCTCCGGGTTGGGTTTTTGGATTGGCTTGGACGACTATAATGATTTGTTACTCCTTTTATATGGCTATTCTTTACAAAAGAACCAGTAATCGTAAAAAAGTATTTGCTCTATATTTCATTCAGCTTTTATTAAATATTGCATGGAATCCTCTTTTCTTTTTTTTTCAAAATGCCTTAATTGCACTAGTCGTTATTCTATCTCTAACAGCCATTATAGCTTATTTTTTATTTCGCGATCAAGACTTGATGCGGTGGTCTAAACTATTAATTTTACCCTACTTTTTATGGTTGTGCATTGCCACATCTTTAAATTTATATATTGTACTCTACAATTAATATATGCAAGACTCAATTTCTATATTTTGGTTTAGACGAGATCTTCGGCTTGAAGATAATACTGCTCTGAACGCGGCCCTTTCAGGAGATGATAAGGTATTACCTATTTTCATTTTTGACACCGACATTATCGAAGAACTTGAAGAAAATGACCCTAGAGTTTCGTTCATTCATACTACCTTGCAATCTATTGATAAAGAATTGCGGCATTACGGAACAGCATTACAATGCTTTCATGGCAACATTGAGGATGTATTTAAAACAATTATCAAAAAGTACACTATTACCAACGTATATTTTAATAAGGACTATGAGCCTTATGCATTAAGTAGAGATCATTCTATTCAAAGAATGCTTCATTCCAACGGAATCTTCTCACACACTTTTAAAGACCAAGTAATTTTTGAAGAACTCGAAATAGTAAAAGAGGATAAGTCACCATACACAGTATTTACACCCTATAAAAAGAAGTGGCTTTATAATTTTGATCCCTCCAATTTCTCTCCGGATTTAGAACTTAAAACAAAGCACTTTTATAAGAGTGATACCCCTTTCCCAAGTTTAAATTCACTCGGTTTTAAGCTTTCTTTAATTAAAGTACCTCCATTTAACTTGAGTGTTATAGGAGATTATCAAAAGCACAGAGATTTCCCATCAATTAGAGGTACTAGTTACTTAAGTACACATCTTCGATTTGGCACAGTTAGCATAAGGAGCATAGTACAGAATTTGAATTTGGAATCTGTTTTTCTAAGTGAACTAATCTGGCGAGAATTCTTTATGCAAATTCTCTATAATTTCCCTCGAATTGTGACCTCAAATTTCAAGGTGAAATACAACGAAATTCAATGGCGGAATGTCCAGACTGAATTTGAAGCTTGGTGTAATGGTAAAACAGGTTACCCAATCGTAGATGCTGGAATGCGTGAATTAAATGAGACTGGATTAATGCATAACAGAGTGAGAATGATTACAGCGGGTTTTCTGTGCAAGCACTTATTGATCGATTGGAGATGGGGAGAAGCTTATTTTGCTTCAAAATTGCTCGATTATGACCTTGCTGCTAATAATGGAAATTGGCAGTGGGCTGCAGGAACAGGCTGCGATTCTGCTCCCTATTTTAGAATTTTCAATCCCACCTCTCAACAGAAGAAATTTGATAGCGAATTTAAATATACTGACAAATGGAATCCTGGTTGGGAATTACCTTCAACTGTTCCAATTGTAGAGCACACATTCGCCAGAAAAAGAGCTTTAGAAACCTATAAAAAGGGACTGTCCAAGATGCTAGAAAAATAATTAGTCCAATGAATTACAAATTGCTATGTCAAAATAATTCAATCCCTAATTATAAATAACTCATAGAAACTTTAGTTTATTGGTTTGATTCTAGTGCATATAATTTAAACTTATTTAATACTTTCACAAAACAAATCTTGGAACGAGAGTGATGATAAAACAAATAAAAATTGCAGATCTGGTGATGCTGGATAAGAATCCACTGAAGGTTAGACGCGAAGACATAAAAGATATAATTGTTTTAGAGACTATTAAAAATGGAGAAACTGTATTTAAACGTTAAAAGATGAGTAGAACAATAATCACAATTCTTTTTTTTATTTTTTATCAAAACGTTTTTTCCCAAAATTTATCACCTGGCTTTGATTCGAATGAATATTTTGAATTACTCAAGATTTCTTCTCAACAAGGTGATAGCATTTATAACCCAAACCTTCCTTTCCCAGAAAAGCATACCCGAACATATAGGTCACCTGTAATGGGATTAGACAATCGATGGGAATTATGGGAATCTAAAGACTCAATAGCTGTGATAAGTATTCGCGGTACAACGACAAATCAACTTAGTTGGGTCGAAAATTTCTTTTCTGCAATGGTACCAGCAACTGGGAAAATAAAATTATCTGCTGATTTCGAATTTGACTATGAACTCGCTCAAGATAAAGATGCGGCAGTTCATATAGGATGGCTAACAGCTACTGGTTTTTTAGGAAGAGACATGCTGCCAAAAATTGATTCATTGGCAGCGAAAGGAATTAAAGAGTTTCTAATTATTGGTCATAGCCAAGGAGGGGCAATTTCTATTCTTTTAACCTCTTACCTTGAAAGTTTAAAATTAAAAGGTGAATTAGACGCTAAGATTAAATTTAAAACCTATTCAAGCGCTGGCCCTAAACCAGGAAATTTATTCTTTGCCTACGACTTTGAAGCGATGACTCAAAATGGATGGGCATTTAATGTTGTAAACACTGCCGACTGGGTTCCAGAAGGGCCATTTTCAATTCAAACAACTGACGATTTTAACGCTTCAAATCCTTTTAGGTTAGTTAAAAGTGGATTAAAAAAACTTCCTTTTAAGGAAAGAATAGTGTTATCTAAAATCTATAAAAACCTTGATAATCCGCCAAAAAAAGCAAATAAACGCTATCAAAAATATTTGGGAAAAATGATAGGAAAGCATATCCAAGAAGCACTCCCCGGTTTTGAAATGCCAGTACTTTATAATTCCAACAATTATGTTAGAACAGGATCACAAGTCATTCTCCACACTAATGATGAATACTATAAGTTGTTTCCTGAAAAATTAGAAATGATATGGAACCATCATATGTTTGAGGCTTATTACTTCCTCTTAAATGGTACCATCGTTCCAATGCATGAGATTAAAAATTAAAAATAATGATCGTATCAAAAGGAGTTAGTCTCATCAATATAATAAAATGGTCTTGGGTTCACATTGTATGGTTATTACTTTTCTCAGGTGGTATAGCCACACTGTACTACTTCAATTTTCTAGATATAATAATTCCTTGGTTGCCAATTTCTGTAATAGGTACTGCCGTTGCTTTCTTTGTGGGATTCAAAAACAATCAGGCTTACGATCGTATGTGGGAAGCAAGAAAAATTTGGGGAGGCATCATTAACAATAGTAGAACATGGGGAATGCAAGTTGATGGATACGTAACGAATAAGTTCAACAAGAACATTCCAGAGGAGCAGCTCAATGAAATTAAAAAAAGACTGATTCATAGACATATTGCATGGCTCTATCTCCATAGAAGGCAGTTATTGATTCCGTCAAGCTGGGAGCATATTAAGCAAAAAGGTCTCATCGCAAAAAAAGCAGTCAAACACCAGAAAAAATTTGGGATAGGATTGGTTGAAAAAGAAGCAGATGAGCTGGATTTGAGTAAATTAATTTCAGAAAAGGAACTGGACAGTTTGATGACATCAAAGAATATTTCAACCCAAATTATTAATAAACAATCTCAAGAACTCACAAAACTTCGTGATTTAGATATAATCGACGACTTTAGACATATAGACTTAATGCAAACTTTGTCTACTTTTTACGATTTACAAGGAAAGAATGAAAGGATAAAAAAATTCCCGCTTCCTAGACAATATGCCAATACAAGTAGGTACTTTGTTGGTATATTTCTTTTACTTTTTCCATTTAGTATGATTCCAGAATTAATAGCTATTGGTGAAGTTGGGTTTTGGCTCTCTATTCCAATCACGGCTTTAGTGGGTTGGGTTTATGTTATGATGGAACTTGTAGGCGACTATACAGAAAACCCTTTTCAAGGAATGGCAAATGACATTCCGATGTTATCGCTTTGTAGAACTGCGGAAATTGATTTGAGAGAAATATTAAAGGAATCTAACTTGCCTAGCGCAATTAAAGCAAAGAAGAATATTCTCATGTAAGTTGAAACTCAATTTCATTGTTAGAATAGCACATAAGATAAATCAATATGAAAATACTTTTAACAGGCGCAACAGGTTACATCGGTAAACGTATTCTTCCTATACTCGTAAACAAAGGCTATGATGTTGTTTGCTGTGTAAGAGATAAATCAAGATTTAATCCTCCACAATCTTTGGAGAACAAAATTTCTGTGATTGAAGTTGATTTACTCGATCCTATCGGTCTATCCCAAATCCCTACTGATATTGATGTGGCATATTACCTAGTTCACTCTATGGCAATATCGGACAATTACAAATCTTTAGAACAAGAATCTGCCATCAATTTTCGAGACAGATTGTCCAAGACTAACGTAAAACAAGTTATATATTTAAGTGGAATTGTTAATGAATCTAATCTGTCTAAACATCTTCTGTCACGAAAAATTGTAGAAGAAGAGCTTGAAAGAGGCAATTACAATTTAACTTGTTTTAGAGCAGGAATAATTGTTGGGTCAGGTAGCGCATCATTTGAAATTATGCGAGATTTAGTAGAAAAACTACCGATAATGATTACTCCCAAATGGCTCTTAACAAAATGTCAACCTATAGGGGTGTCCGACGTTCAAACTTTTTTAACGAAATGCATACTTAATGAAGACACATTCAATAGAAATTTTGACATTGGCTGTGATGACGTTCTCTCCTATAGAGAAATGTTACTTGATTTTGCTAAGATTAGGAACCTAAAAAGGAGAATATGGACTATTCCTTTAATGACACCAAAGCTTTCCTCTTATTGGCTCTATTTTGTAACCTCCACTTCTTATAAGCTCGCTAAATCCTTAGTGGAAAGCATGAAAGTTGAAGTTGTTTGTAGAAATAATGAAATCAATCAAATTTTAGGAGTTCAGCCAATATCATACAAGGAAGCTTTAACAAAGGCATTTGATAGAATTGACAATAATGACATTGCTTCTAGCTGGAAAGACTCTTATTCGAGCAGTGAGATAAGTATGAACATATCAGAATTTATTTCTGTACCAGTTTTTGGATGTTTTAGAGATGCCAGAATCGAAGAAGTTGAGAATCATAATTCATCGATAGAGAAAATTTGGAGTATTGGAGGTGAAAGCGGATGGTATTATGGTAATTGGCTTTGGAGAACTCGTGGTGTTTTAGACAAACTATTTGGTGGTGTAGGATTAAGAAGAGGTCGCACCAATCAGAAAACTATTTCCGTAGGAGATTCATTAGACTTTTGGCGCGTGTTATATGCAAACAAAAAGGAAGGTAGATTATTACTTTTCGCAGAAATGAAACTACCAGGGGAAGCTTGGCTCGAATTTAAAATAATTGATGGAAAGCTTTTCCAAACTGCAACTTTTAGACCTTTGGGATTAGCGGGCAGATTATACTGGTACGCTGTTTATCCTTTCCATGGAATATTATTTAAGGGAATGATTAAAAAAATTAGCAAAACAGCTGACATTAGTACATAAGTTACTTTAAAAAGAAAGATGGTATTGTGGCCTTCTTTTTTATCGATGTTCATGAAAGACTTTAAATTGTCTATTTATTGCCTAAAATATTTGTCATAATCTCCAAAACAATAGGATCTAACAAGTCTTAAGTGAGTTTTTTTGTCAAATATAATCTCAAAACAAGATACCTGACGCTATTAATCAAAGGACTCATCACACTCCAAATCATTCTTTTTACCCCGGTTTTTAATTTTACTGTGATTTAAGATTTTTTTTCGATTCACAATCTGTTGATTTACTTATGATTACATGTTAAAATGAAAATTATTTTTTATTTTGTTTAACATTAATTTGGTTTAGTTAAACAGTTTACCGTATATTTGTTGAACATTAATAATTAATAATTAAACAAAACAACATGAAAAAATTTACAATTGGTTTAACAGCCATCGCTTTATCCCTCGGAATGAATGCGATGTCTCAAACAAATGTCTTTGACGACATCATCGCTATGAGTCCAGATCATACTTATTTAGAAGCAGCTTTAATTCAAGAAGGTCTTGATGTAGCACTTCAAAACAACGCAGCAACGCTCACGGTTTTTGCTCCTACAGATGCAGCATTCGATAATTTGGCAGCTGCACTAAACACAGACATTGCTGGTCTACTTGCATTACCAAATCTAACCGATATTCTTACATATCACGTATTAGGTACAGGTGTAGTTCCGTCTAGTGCTGTAACAAATGGTTTAGTAGCTCAACCTTTAAGCACGACAAATACATTAAAGTTTACAGTAACTTCTTCCGGAAGTGTATACGTAAATCAAGCGCTAGTAACAGCGGTAGACCTGAATGCTGGTAATGGAGTTGTACATGTATTAGAGGCAGTAGTATTGCCATACGAAACTGCAGTCGATGTTGCAATCGATAATAATTTTACTTCATTGACAGCTGCGGTAATTAAGGCTGAATTAATTCCAGCTTTGACAAACCCTCTTGCTGAACTTACAGTATTTGCACCAACTAATCAAGCGTTTGACGATTTAGCGGCTGCTCTCGGAGTTGACATCGCTGGTTTGCTTGCTAACCCTCAGTTAGCGGAAATTTTACTTTACCATGTCGTTGGTGGTACAGTATTATCAACTGACCTTGTAAATGGAAGTGTTCCAACATTAAACGGTCAAACAGTGATGGTAGATTTAACTGCAGGTGTTATGATTAACTCCGCAAATGTTATAACTGCTGATATAGCAACAGGTAATGGAGTTGTCCATGTCATTGATGCAGTATTGGTGCCAGATTTATCTGACTTAGATGAGGGAAAAATTCTAGAATTCAAAGTATACCCAAACCCTGCATCTGATAATATCAAAATTGATGTTCTTGATAATAATTTTGATCAAGCAATGATATACGATATGAATGGAAGAATTATCTTAGAGATTTCATTAGAAAATTCTAATTCAATTGACATTAGTTTAATTGAAAGCGGAATTTATATTCTTGGATTAAGAAGTAATGACCAAATGATTACGCAGAAATTACAAGTCAATTAGTATTATGATGATTCGGTATGGGGGGGGCATTTTCTATTAGTTCCCCCTCCTTTACTGAACTAAATTAAACAATTTTCATCATGAAATATCTCATCCTAACAGTACTAATACTTATAGCAGCTATTGTAATCTCACAGATCTTCATTACAAGGAGTACTTCTAAAACAGAAACAGCTCAGTATGAAATACTAGCGGATTTTGATGGATTTGAAATTAGAAAATATCCTGAGCTATTAGTTGCATCAACACCTTTGACTTCAGATTCATATAGTGCTAATTCACGAGCAGGTTTCCAAAAAATTGCATCATATATTTTCGGAGGTAACAGCTCGAATTTGAAAATTTCAATGACCTCACCCGTTCAAATGGAAATCAGTGATCATTCTTCAATGAGTTTTTATATGCCCTCTGAAATGAGCCGTGAACAATTGCCTATTCCCAACCGAAATGATGTTAATATCAAAATTGAACCAATGAAAATTGTCGCTTCAATTGAATTCTCAGGGTGGGCTTCAGATAGTGTATTAGAAGAAAAATTTAAAGAACTCAAAAATAAATTGATCGAAAATAAAATTGACTTCGAAGATAATTACAGCTACCTGGGATACAATCCCCCATATCAACTTGTCAACAGAAAAAATGAAGTAATAATTAAACTGATTAATTACTAATTAAGGCCATATAACATTCTCATAATTCAAATTAGTCATGAAAAGAGTCGTTTTTTTATTATCACTTCTTAGCCTAGGGCGGCTCATTAGAACTTCTATAAACGCTCAAAAAATTAGCATACATCTGCCATGAGATTTTATATATTGCTGTTTACTTTTTCTTTATGGACAAGCGCTTTAGCTCAAAGCGGAACTATTTATGGAGCTGTAAATAATTCCATAAATAATTCTCCAATAGAATTTTCAAAGGTTCAACTTATTGGGTTTCAAAAAGGAGCTTTTTCGGACTCTCTTGGTAACTATGTCATCGAAGGTGTTGAGCCCGGACTGTATTCCATAAAAATTTCTTCAAGCGGTTTTAAGGAAATTGTAATTAGCGATATAGTTGTTTCCAATGCTAGATCAGCTGAGGTGAATGTTAACCTCGAAGAAATTGTAGTAGAGCAAGATGAAGTTACCGTAAGGGCAAATCCATTTCGTAAAATAAAAGAATCACCGATTTCATTAAAAATAATGAGCGCCGCTGAAATTCAGCGTTTACCCGGTGCCAATAGAGATGCAAGTAAAGTCTTGCAAGCTCTTCCTGGGGTTGCGTCACCGGCTTCTTTTCGGAATGACATAATTATCCGTGGTGGTTCGCCAAGTGAAAACAAATTCTACTTGGATGGAATAGAGATTCCTAATATTAATCACTTTGCCACTCAAGGTAGCAGTGGGGGACCCGTAGGATTATTAAATATCAACTTTATTCGAGAGATAGATTTCTACTCGGGAGCCATGCCATCTAATTATGGAAGCGGATTAAGTTCTGTGATTTCCTTCAAACAAAAAGAAGGGAACAAAGACAATTTGATTGCAAATATCGCCCTAGGATCAAGTGATTTAGCGCTCACCTTGGATGGTCCGATTGGTGAAAAAACGTCTTTTATATTTTCTGTTAGACGCTCTTATCTTCAACTTTTGTTTTCTGTATTAAAGCTCCCATTTCTACCTACATACAACGATGCTCAATTTAAGGTTGATCATGTTATTAACCGTAATAATAAAATTAGTTTTATTGGTTTAGGTGCTTTTGATCAATTCGCACTGAATACAGCTGTCAATGAAGGGATTGAAAGTGCTAATGAGCTAGAACTTAACAATTACTTATTGGACAATATTCCAACACAAAATCAATGGAATTATACAGTTGGAGTGAACTATTTACATTATAGCGAAAACAGCAACCAGCGTTTCATTTTAAGCCGAAACATGCTTAATAATCAATCGCGAAAATACAAAGACAACATTGAGAATCCAGCAAATCTTGCGTTCGACTATTCATCTTTTGAAATAGAAAATAAATTCAGGTTTGAAAATACCTGGCGTAAAAATGGATACCGAGTTCTTGCCGGTGTAAGCTATGAATATTCTCGTTATCAATCTTCAATATATAACGAAGTCATTGTGAATGGCATTTTTCAAATTATTGACGGGGTTTCTAACCTTGACGTACATAAAGGCGCCCTTTTCGGGCAAGTAAGCAAGTCGTATTTTAAAGATAAAATAGATGTCAGTGTTGGTTTACGAACTGATATAGCAAATTATTCATCGGAAATGATGAATCCATTGCAACAGTTATCGCCATCTATTTCTATTAGTTACAACATTACCAACCAGCTCTCTCTTAGCGCAAATGTTGCACGATATAACCAGCTTCCATCTTACACCATTCTCGGATATAGAGATAAAAATGGGACGTTGAAAAATAAAGAGAATCAATTGAAGTATATCCGCGCCGATCATTTTGTATTCGGAGGGTCATTTGTTTCTAAGTTCGATGCTAAATTCTCATTGGAAGGGTTTTGGAAGAACTATGAGTTTTACCCCTTTTCAGTAAATGACTCAATCTCTCTCGCCAATTTAGGAAATGATTTTGGTGTCATCGGAAATGAAGAGGTTTCATCCAGCTCGAATGGACGCGCATATGGTTTAGAGTTCTTGTATCAACAGAAGCTCATCAAAGGGTTTTATTGTTTATTCGCTTATACTTATGTAACTTCCGAATTTGAAACTAAAAATGGAGGATACTCACCTTCAACATGGGACAGTAAACACATCATTTCTCTAACAGGAGGTAAGCGATTCAAAAAAGGATGGGAAATTGGATTAAGATGGTCTTTTTCAGGTGGAGCTCCCTATACGACAGCAGATTTAGAGATTTCATCAAATAAGGCTGTATGGGATGTTACCAATTCAGCAGTTTTAGATTATAATCAATTAAATCAAAACAGAGGGAGCAACTATCACCAGCTTAACTTGCGCATTGATAAACGGTTCAATTTCAAAAAAGTCTCTTTGACTTTTTATTTGGATATTCAGAATGTATACAACTTCAAGGCGACAACTGCGCCCATTATTCTGGTTGAACGAGATGAAAATGGAGCTCCGATTGAAGACCTCAATAACCCGAATAAATACGTGCTAAAATCAATAGAAAATACTTCGGGGATCATTCAACCTTCTATCGGAATTATTCTTGAATTTAAGGTGCGAAAATCAAAAGAACGCTAAAATTTCTAGTGAAGTCTATGAAATTAGATTAAATTTGTTTAACTATTTACTATTTATAATAAACAATGACCAAATTAAGGTATAGTATCAAAGATCTTGAAAATTTTACTCAGATTAAAGCGCACACAATCAGAATTTGGGAACAACGTTATGGCCTGCTCTCGCCTAAAAGAAGCAATACCAACATTCGATATTACAATGAGGATGATCTTAAGAAGATTCTAAACATCAATTTCTTGTACACGAAAGGGTATAAAATTTCGAAGATTGCTTCTTTATCAGAAGTTGAAATAATTAACGCTTCTAAAGCCCTAATACATGTTGATAAAGGAGAAAAGCAATCAGAAATTGACTCCTTAACCATGAATATTCTCGAATTTGATGGAGCTAAAATTAATTCCTTCCTGGATGCTGAATTGTCTAAAAGTAGTATAGAAGAACTTTATCAATCTGTGATTCTACCACTTTTCGAAAAACTAGGGAAGCTTTGGTTAGTGAACTCAATTGACATAATTCATGAGCATTATTTCTCGAATATTTTTAAAGAGTTTCTGATTTCTAAAATAAGTACACTCAACGTAAAATCGGATTCTCCCAAAAGGGCCATTCTTTTTTTACATGCTAACGAAGAACACGAATTTAGCATTCTTCTCTACTATTACATTTTGAAAAGTTCTGGGTACTCGTGTTATTATTTTGGGCAAAATGTACCCATTAAGGAGATCGGTGTTGCCTTCTCCCAGATCAAGCCTCAAATTGTAGCTACAACATTTACAGCAAAGTTGAATGAGAAAAATTTCGCCAAAATTAAAAAGTCTCTTCTTCATTTTTCAGAGAAATCTCAAGTAATAGTGAGCGGTAGCCAATTAAACAATAGTGATTACACATTTTCAAAAGACATAATGCAGATTAATTCAATAACTCAACTGAAGTCCTTGTTGGGATCTAATTAAAAATTTAACTTTCTAAATTACAGGTAGTTATGCGTAGCTTGTGACAATGGATTTCCATTTTAAAAAACGTACAATTTCTGAAAACAATTAAGTTGAATAACACCGGTAAGTCTACCGAATTTTTTATTAAAGATATTTTATTAATTTTAACAAAAAACCTGTGCAATGAGCGCGATTAATAAAAGTCGATACAATGTTGAAGAGATGCTAAATTCATGCCCAGATAGAATTATTAGCATTGATGAAAACACAGCAGAACTCCCTGTTGATGTTCGCTTAAATCACATAGAATCTTCTGCAGGAAAATTAGCTCTTGCTGTCTTAATAAATACCAAATTTAATTCATAAAAACAATGGAGAAAATACTTGTAGTTGAAGATGAAAAAGGTATAAGAGATACTTTACAGGATATTCTTGAATTGGCAGGCTATGAAGTATTACTGGCTGCTAATGGAAAAATAGGCTATAATCTTATTCTTGAAGACCAACCTGATTTGGTGCTTTGTGATGTAAATATGCCAGAATTAGGTGGCTTTGAGTTACTTGAAGCAGTTAATCAAAGTCTGAAAGATAAAGTAATTCCACCTTTCCTTTTTCTAACCGCTAAAGTTGATAAAGAAGATGTACTCTATGGGATGAGCTTAGGTGCAGACGATTATCTTCTTAAGCCCTTTTCTGCCAGCCACATTTTAAAAACAGTAAGACTTCGTTTAGATAAACGCCAACACTTGTTAGAACTGACGTCTACCAATAAAGCAGAAGTTGTAATAAACGAGATTGATAAATTAGCACTGCCAAGTGATGATGGGTTAGAATTAATTCCTTTTGATAAAATGATAAAATGTCAGGCTGATAGATCTTATTGTAATTTTTATCTAATAGACAATAGGAAAATACTCGTTTCTAAACCTATGAAAGAGTTTGAAGAAATCTTAACCAGTAAGGGTTTCTTAAAAGTTCATAAATCGACCATTGTAAACATTAAGCATATTGAAAAAATTATCCGAGGAAAAGCAGGTCATTTGCTAATGTCAGATGGTTCAATTGTAAATGTATCAGCTCGTAAAAAAGAAGAACTGATACATTTATTCAACTCAAACGCTTAACTACATAATAGTTATTTAGGCATTAAGATATATACCTTATTGAGACCTAAAGCATCAATTTTAGCATTCCTATTCTTTCCAAGATTAGAGTTAACTGTCTGGCTTCATTTCATTTATGACATTGTTATGTTCAAATTCAGTTACGTTGGGTAAGTATATAGCTATGTTGGGTAAGTTTTTAGTTACGTTGGGTAGCTAATTAGTCATTTTGGGTAAGCTAATGGTATCATACGGAAACTAATGGCATTCTAGCTTAAAATCGCTTAGTACCTTTGGGCAAAGATTAAATTGTTCCTCTATGA
>CAJQQA010000210.1 GCA_905480355.1 uncultured Flavobacteriales bacterium
GAGTTGGATGCAACAACCCCCCCACCTTCTATTCTTGATTTATTAACATTAAAAGACGGTTCCTTCTTCGATTTTTTCACTTCAAAAGAAATTGACAGCATATACGCTTGGGGTGCAGTGAATTTACATCTGGATAGTTCAACTTTTAAACTCGTTTTTGACAAAATGAAACCCTTTGTACTTTTACAGCAAGCAATTGCAAATGCCTATCTGCAAGAAGCAGAGTCGTATGAAGTCCATTTTGAAAAAGTTGCTAGTAACAATACGATTAAGATTCTTGGCTTAGAAACCATGGCAGACCAAATTGCCTTGTTTGATGAATTAGAGGACTCTATTCTCACTGAACTAGTGATGGAGTCAATTCGTTCTATAGAAAAGTCGAAAGCTGAATTAATACAACTAGAAGAGCTCTATTTAAAAGGAAACATTGACGGATTGTATACTTTTGGTGTAGAAACACAATCAACAATCAGTGCTGAAAACAAACTCTTCATTATTGATCGAAACATAAAGTGGATCCCATTAATTATGGAACAAATTGAAGCTGCAAAAACATTTATAGCGATTGGCGCAGGACACCTTGGCGGACAAAGTGGCGTAATACGGTTATTAGAGGCAGAAGGATATACATTGACACCAATAAAACTATGAAATATTTAACGTTTTTTTTATTACTAACATTAGTTGGATGTTCAACCTATTCTGATCAAGAATTGATTGATTTCGATGTTCAAATTGAAGCTTACTTAAAAGATAAAAATATCGAATGTGAAAAATCAGAATCTGGGCTCTACTACAAAATTATTAAACAAGGCGAAGGCAGGAAAGTAAAGTTCAAAGATATTATTTCTTTTACGTACCGTGGAGAATTACTTGATGGTCTCGTATTTGATGAACAAATTGAACCCGTAGAGTTTAAATTAGAGCAGTTAATTGCATGTTGGAAAGAGGTAATTTTAGAATTAAATGAAGGTGGAGAAGCATTTATTGTATCACCACCAAATTTGGGTTATGGAGACCATAAACTGGAAGATATTCCTCAAAATTCAATTTTAGTATTCCAATTAAAAATAGTACAACTAAATTAAAGCACATTTAATTGTACTTGTTATTGATAAAACAGATTCAAACTCTTATTTTTGAGTTCGATTTTATAAACGAAAATAAAACCCGCAAATAAATGAGCGTATTAGTAAATAAAGATTCTAAAGTTATTGTTCAAGGCTTTACAGGAAGTGAGGGAAGTTTTCATGCTGGTCAAATGATTGAGTACGGAACTAACGTCGTAGGTGGAGTAACTCCTGGGAAAGGTGGTCAATCACATTTAGATCGCCCAGTATTCAATACAGTTGATGAAGCTGTGCAGAAAGCTGGTGCAAACGTTTCAATTATTTTTGTGCCACCTGCTTTTGCGGCAGATGCAATAATGGAAGCGGCAAACGCTGGAATTAAAGTAATTATCTGTATCACGGAAGGAATTCCAGTCAACGATATGGTTAAAGCCAAAGAATATATTCAAGAATACGATTGTACGCTAATTGGACCTAACTGTCCTGGTGTTATCACTGCAGGAGAGGCGAAAGTAGGAATTATGCCTGGTTTTGTTTTTGAAGCAGGGAAAATTGGAATCGTTTCTAAATCAGGAACTTTAACTTACGAAGCAGCTGATCAAGTTGTGAAAGCTGGATTAGGTGTATCGACAGCTATTGGAATTGGTGGAGATCCAATCATTGGAACCACAACTAAAGATGCTGTTGAATTGTTAATGAATGATTCTGAGACAGATGGTATCGTAATGATTGGTGAAATCGGAGGTAACCTTGAAGCGATTGCAGCACGTTGGGTAAAAGATAACAACAGAAAGCCAGTAGTTGGGTTTATTGCTGGTGAAACTGCTCCTAAAGGTAGAACAATGGGTCATGCCGGTGCAATTGTTGGTGGAGATGATGACACTGCAGAAGCAAAGAAGAGAATTATGAGAGAATGTGGAATACATGTTGTTGATTCTCCAGCTCAAATTGGTGCGAAAATGGCCGAAGTTTTAGCCGTAAAAGCATAGATATAAATTACAGATATTAGAAAGCTTCCTTCACGGAGGCTTTTTTTATGTCATCTTTTATAGATGAGAAAGTATCCCATGCGGAAACAAAGCAAATACACCTGTTTTTATCTTGGCTGTTTTCAAGGCATTATTGGTCCATGAATTGCACGTCTGAAATAAATGATAGGAATTGTTCGCCTCATAAAAATTATCCGATTTAGAATACCCCTTCCCTCTTATCAAGTCAATTTTTTTGTTCTTCAATTTAAAACTCGATTTCACAAACAAAATTAAGTTCTTATAATCACTTTCATTGATATAAACCTTGACTCTTGATTCAGAAACCTCTGGTTCTTTTGAATACTGAACATGCATGGCTGTTTCACTTGGTAAAAAAGCAGCGGTCAATGCTGTTGATATTTTTAGTTCAGCCCAGGTTGGAGTATTTAAGAAAAAGCCTTTGTCTCCCCAGCCAATTGTGATATATTCAAAACTACCTTCATCTGAAAATGGTCCTTTAGAAACAAATGTTGACCAATCGATTACTTCAGTTTCTGTGGGCAAACATACATCGGTATGAATTCCATTCGATTGAACGTAAATACAATAATCACCATCTGCTTGAAGATCACCTGTTGAAATCATACCACCATAGAATGAAATAATAATGTAAACGAATAGAAATATAAAAAAGGACTCAATAATTTTAAGAAGTAACTGTATGTATTTTATAATCATCTAGATTAAAGCTAACTATTTCAGTCGAATAAATATTCAACTAATTGAAGCTAATCTAATAAATCAATCAAATTTTTAACTATCTCTCATGAATTCATTGAGATTCCATTATACTATTCACTGACGAATGTTTATGAAAGCCCTAAACTAAAATGTCAGAAAAACCGAACTTCTCGACGCAGAAATAACACACCGTATTTTAGTTTTATTCAAAGTGTAACAAATGACAATTTGATTTAAGAACTTGTTTTATTTTTTTCCATGATCCATTTTGACATGAATCGATTACTTAACATCGTATGCTGATTGAGTAATTGACCAACAATATTCAAGTTTCGGACTTCTTCTAGACTATCTTGTAAAACGTCCATTTTCTCAATAAAGGCATTCGCAAACAAATTCTTTCTGTATTGTTTTTGCAGGATGTTGAAGCCATTGTTTTGGGCTTCAGACCATAACTCTTCTTTTGTATACAATTCAACCGCTAAGCTGGAGAATTTCTTCCAGTCATCACTTACCCCTCCGCACCATTCATTATTCATCAGCATTGCTTCAGCTCCAATACTTGTTGTGATACAAGGTGTCCCATTTGACATTGCTTCCAAAATTTTACCTTTTATTCCTGCACCAAATCTCAATGGCGCTAGACTTAACTTAGCACTTTTGGTAACTCGATCAGCGTCATCTATTCTACCGTGTACAATAAAGCCCTCTTTTTCATTATGTAAATCCATGACTTTTTGACCTGGATAAGCACCA
>CAJQQA010000211.1 GCA_905480355.1 uncultured Flavobacteriales bacterium
GTTTGAACATTATATGTCTCTTGGATTCTTTTCTTTATCTAGTCCTGTTTGGGCAAACTATGGTAGAGACAGAGGCTTACCCGTTTCGTGCAATGGGGTTTTTGTTCCAGATACAATGGAGGGCATCTTAACTAAACAATCAGAAGTAGGTATGCAAACCAAACATGGTGCTGGGACCTCTGGTTATTTCGGTGATCTTAGAGGTAGAGGGAAAGAAATCAGCACTGGTGGGAGTTCTTCTGGTTCTGTCCATTTTATGGAGTTGTTTGATAAGGTTACTTCTGTAGTTTCTCAAAGCAGTGTTCGCAGAGGTTCTTTTGCCGCCTATTTACCAGTGGATCATCCAGATATCGAAGAATTTCTTCGCATTAAGTCTGATGGGCACACCATTCAAGACCTATCTTTTGCTGTTACTATTACAGACGAATGGATGGAGGGAATGAAAGGAGGAGATATTGATAAGAGAAAGATATGGGCAAAAATAGTTCAAAAGAAGTTCGAATCTGGTTATCCTTATTTATTTTTTCAAGACACCGCTAACAGAAACGCTCCACAAGTATACAAGGACAAAGGCATGAAAATTTATGCTTCAAACCTTTGTAATGAAATTGCACTCCCCTCATCACCTGAAGAATCATTCGTTTGTTGTTTATCTTCGCTTAATCTAGAGAGGTGGGATGAAATTATTGAGACAGATGCTATAGAAACCATGGTTTATCTTCTTGATTCAGTAATGGAAGAATACATTAAGAAAACAGAAAAAATTCCGTATATGGAGCCAGACCACAACTTTGCCAAGCGTCATAGAGCCTTGGGAATGGGAGTACTTGGTTGGCATTCTTATTTACAAGACAACATGATTCCTTTCGAGAGTATGGAGGCCAAAATGAAAAATGCAGAAATTTTTAAAACCATTAGAGAAAGGGCGGATAAAGCAACAGAAAAACTTGCTAAAATATTTGGGGAACCAGAGGTTTTAAAGGGTTATGGCAGAAGGAACACAACTACAATGGCCGTCGCCCCCACAACAACAAGCTCCCTTATTTTAGGTCAGGTTTCTCAAGGTATCGAGCCAACATGTAATTACTATACCAAAAATTCAGCAAAAGGAAAATTTACAATCAGAAGCCCACATTTAGAAAGGTTACTTGAATCTAAGGGCAAAAATACGGAAGCTGTTTGGAAATCTATTTTAGTCAAGGATGGATCAGTTCAACATTTAAACTTCTTAGATGAACACGAAAAAGAGGTATTTAAGATCTTTTCGGAAGTATCTCAAAAAGAGGTTGTTATACAAGCCTCCCAACGTCAAAAATACATTGATCAAGGCCAATCCTTAAATTTGATGGTTCACCCTAAAGCTTCTCCAAAAGAAGTAAGCGATCTCATGATTTTAGGTTGGGAGATGGGTCTTAAGGGATTTTATTATCAAAGAAGTACAAACCCAAGTCAATCTCTAGCTCAGTCCATTATGGAATGTACTTCTTGTGAGGGTTAAATAAGTATTTTATAGTGTAAAATATAGAAAGACAGAAACATTTTGATATGCCTATTTTTTTATATTGGAGCTTGCCTCTTATTTTGCTATTTGTTATTTCAGTTATTTTGAAATTTTCTAATGGAATAATTATTTTCACTTTTTCATTAGCTTATTTTGGTATGATAGTAACCTTGATTAGAGCATTGATTATAGACAGAGGCACCACTCGAAACAAAAACAAACACAGAAGCCAAACTTATTATTAATTTATGAAAGAAGAAGTAGAAGAAATAGCAGGATTCAGCGGAGAAGATTATGATTTGTTAATCATGGATGGTTTCGACGACTGTATAGAGGGTGTTGTGGAGAGATTTGGGCAAACCCCAATTGTTTGCTATAATAAACAAAAAGTTTTAAGTGTATTAGAAGAAGAAATGACCCCTGACGAGGCTCATGAATGGTTCGAATTTAATCAAATTGGGGCATGGGTTGGAGATTCAACACCTTGTTTTATAACTCAAGGAGAAAAAATATGCAAATAACACGACCAAAAAAAACAACATTGAGGGTATCTGAAGTAGCAGCATTGGTTTCTTTTTTTGCTGCCGTACATTTTCCTGAAATGAGCTTCGTCATTCTGGCCTTTGCTTGGCTGGTTCTATATTTTGGCTTATTGCTTAAGAATTTTTAAATACTTCTTGTTGTTATAATTCCACTTTTTTAAAAAAAAGTGTATTTATTTTTGCAATCCAAAAGGATGCAATTTAAAAAACTAACTAATAAGTAGATATGACATTAATAAAAAAAACTTGGCCAATTAACCGACCTCATGTTTTCGAGGGGGATATATTTAAAAAAATGTTCGACATTCTTGATGACGGACACGTAAGTAAGATATGGAGCTCTGATCCATATAACGTATATACAGACAAACAGGGCAATACAATCCTAGAGTTTGCTATAGTAGGGGCAGAAAAAGAAGATATTAGCGTTGTTGTTTCTGGGCAAACGCTCAAAATAGAGGCAATGACCCCAAAAATATTTGACAAAGAAGAAAATACAGAATTTTATCAAAAGAAAATAGCTCAAAGATCTCTTAAAAAGAGATACACTCTGCACGAAAGTGTTGATGCTGATTCTATCAAGTCCCTATATAAAAATGGACTATTAAGGGTTGAAATACCTCTTAAAAAAGAAGAAGCAAGAGACTTAATTGTAGAAGTAGAATAAAAAACCAACAAACATTAAACCCTTTGGACAAACATCCAAAGGGTTTTTTTGTTTGGGTTTCCTTAGCATATTTTATATATTCTCTAAT
>CAJQQA010000212.1 GCA_905480355.1 uncultured Flavobacteriales bacterium
TTAAATTGCTTTGTTCTTAAACCTATTGTTAAGATAAATGCATCTCTATTTCTATACCAAGCACCAAATGTAAAAGCACCATACTTAATGTACGTACCAATATTAATTTCTTGAAAACCATTTTGATACTGATATATAATATTGGGCATAATAGATGTACTATTATTGTACTGTGACTTTCTGCCCAAAGGAATTTCAGCTCCCATATGACCTGTAAATCGCATAGGTAAATTTGATTCTCCTTCAATTACTGATTCGTTAGGGCGATTCAAGTGATGAACAGCACCACCGAAGAAAAAATGTTTGCTATAACCTACAAACCCTGCTGATGCATCAAAGAAATAACGACTTCCTCCTCTTGGAACATCACCGGTTTGATAAATAAACCCTTTTCTCGGGTCAATCATGTCGCTAAAAGTCAATTTATCCCAATCGATAAATTTATTAAACATTGAAGCTCTCGCTCCAAATTGCATTTTAAATTTTCTATTCACTTTTAAATGGTAAGAGTAAACCAATCCAATCATAGTTGTGAATATTGTTCCTTGTCCTTGTTGATCATGCATCCCAATCACTCCAATTCCTCCAGAGATATTTTTAAAGTACTGGTCGTAAGATGCACTATAAGTGACATAGTTACCCGTCAAGCTAGGCCATTGGTTTCTATAGTTTAGAGAAAAGCGAGGGCATCCGTTTGATCCAGCAAATGCAGGGTTCAAATAAATCGGATTTGAGTAAAACTGAGTGAATTGTGGATCTTGGGAATATGCTTCAAAACGAAGTAATCCCATAATTGCACAAAATATTATAAGTCCTTTTTTCATCAAATTATAGATTTAATATTCTTTTGCCAAAATGGCTTGTTTTTCCAACTATTCTTAAGGATAATTGGTGTGATAATACTCTTTCTCCTATCATTTCACTTTGTGAATAATCAGCATTGTATCTTAATGAGAATCGATCAAATTTTAAACCAATTGATGCTGAGGGATCAAGTGAAGTTGATACTCCGGTTCCAATAGTAAACCAATTTAATCTAAAATTGGCGCCTAACCAAGCTTCAGATAAAAATTCATTGCTTTGATAAACAATATAAGGTGAAAAGCTCATGTTTTCATGCTTAGACACCCAATCAGTTCCTATTGTTGCGATAATGTCATGCGAAGCCCTTTTTTGACTTGTTTCGTTACTAGAATAGATATTGTCTTTGTGTTTAAACAAATTATCCACTTGAGCACCGATATAAAACCACTTCGTATTCAACATCAAACCAAGACCTAAATCTTTAAACCACAATTTTTTTACAGCTGAAGATCCAGAAGAATTAAATTCTTGCAAACCTTGTCTCTCAAGTTCTACCATTTCAATTCCGTCCATGCTTTTCGGACGTATTGTTTTAGCACCCATTTTAAAACGAATTGAAGGTTCAATTGAAATTGATCTATTTAATGACAGTTTTGGAGAATAAGTTAAGGCAACATCTGCTACGTTTAATCCTCCATTATTGTATAGCGAGTGATTTAATTGTAAACCAATACCTCCTCTAATCCCATATGAGTATCCATCTATTGACAACTTATTCATTAAACGTTCATTCTTTTTACCTAACCATTGAACTCTTGATTGTGCTTGTACACGTTTAGTCAACAAGGCTCCAGTTGAGCTAAAACTAATATCATTCGCAAGCATACCAGGTAGATGGTATGACGGATTTCTGTAATTCTTCAACGCGACAGGATTGTCTGCCATTCTCTTTAACGCCTTCGAGAATTTATTCAATCGAGACTTGAAGGACATTTTATAATTTGACGATGAAAAACTAGGGAATCTCTTCAATGATTCTGTTGATGAAGCTATTTCCTCATCAATTTGAATCAAGGTAGCAACATCATTCTTCATTGTTTCTTTCACAATTCCATCAGAATAATTAATCTCATTTCGATAATGACTGTTATCGTTTTTAGAAAGTTTAATTAGAATTTCATGCTGATCTAAATAGTTAAATGCTTGGAAATTATCAGTTTCAGAAGGTTCACTTTCAACATCAACAATAACATTATCAATTAGATCTGAGCTAATTTCTGCTGGCTCATCAAGAATAAATGGGTTTGATAATATTTCTCTTGTAATCTCGACTCCTTCTTTTGACGCTCTTTCAATTTTAGAAAGTAAACTTGAAGTTGAGAATTCATTTTCGTTAGTCATTCCAGTTGGCACATTAAATACTGAAGAATATCGTCTATTATAAGTAGAAGTTGTCTCTTGTGATAAAGTTCTTTCTTTCTCTATATCTACTTTATTATTCTCATTACTTAAACTACTCATATTTAAATAGGCAGTAATTTTTTGTTGCTTAATAGGAGTAGTTGCTTCTGCAATTAAATTATTTGTAATAATGTTAAGTGCTTCTTTACTATTGATAGTAGCGAAAAAGAGCAATGCTATTGACACTGCACTGGCATAATAAAACCAAGCAACTTTTCTTTTACGAATTAATTTGTGTTGATCTTCATAAACAGCATTCTCAGGAGAAACACGTGCAATTTCCCATGATTCTTTATCAACATCAACATCTGGATGTTGCAATAGGAACAACCTTAATTGTTCTTCTTGACCAGCGCTAAGGTTTCCCTCGGCTAACTCAAAGAGCCATAAATCTATATTTGAAAATGAAGGTCCACTCATACCAGTTCTACCACTCCTTTTAACTGCTTTTTAATTTTCTTTCTAGCTCTAAACAAATACACCTTAACTTGAGCATCAGATATACTAAGAATATCTCCTACTTCTTTGTATGAGTATCCTTCTATATCTCTCAATAGAATGATTGTCTTTTGGATTGGAGGCAAAATACTCACGGCTCTATCTACAACTTGTTGCGATTCAAAAGTAACTGGCGTCACTCCCCTGTCGAACACTTCGTATTCATCCGTTAATAATGTGCGCTGCTTACGAATTGAAAAATTAATCATTGAATTATGTGCTGTTGTGAACATCCAAGATTTTGCTTTTGCCGCATCCACTTTTTTTCTATTCAACCATAATTTTTCGTAAACATCTTGTACAATATCTTTTGCATCTTCCCTGTTGTTTAGGAATTTAATTGCATAACCAAAAAGATTATTGGAATGCTCTTTTACAGTGATATTATATTCTCGTCTTCTCAAAAAAAAAATATGTTTAGATCTGTTACAGTTAAAACAAATAACGACCTGATTTTGTTACACTAATAACCGACTTTTGAAGTAATTTAGTACACATAAAAGAAGTGGCTTACCGTATGCCACTTATGGGTGAATATTTACAGTGTTTCAATGAATATTTAAAAAGCATTAAATTCATCAATTATTCCTTATATTCGTATTATAAAAAACACTGAATTCATGCAAATAAATAGACTCTTTGATATCCCTTATCACCAACTAGAATCACATCCAAATGAGAACATGTTTGTCACAAAAACGAATGGCAAATGGATCGGTGTTTCCACACAGACATTTTTGAATGAAATAATGGAAATTTCAAAAGGTTTGATCGCTCTTGGTGTAAAAACTGGAGAGAATGTTGGGATTGTTTCTGGAACTCGGTACGAGTGGAATGTAATGGATATAGCGATTCAACAAGTTGGTGCAACCGTAGTCCCTTTCTACCCAAATATATCAGAGAGTGATTACAAATATATCTTTAACGATGCAAGCATTAAAACGGTTGTATTAGCAAATGAAGAATTGAGTTTAAAAATTAAGAATGTCAAGCACGAAATCCCGAGTTTAGAACATGTCTTCACAATGGATGATGTCGCTGGAGAGTCCAATTGGAAAGATATAGTTGAATTAGGCAAAGATGTTGATGAAAGTGAGGTCCATAAGAGAATGGATGAAGTAAAATATGAAGATTTAGCAACAATTATTTATACTTCTGGAACAACAGGAAACCCAAAAGGTGTAATGTTGTCGCACCGAAACTTAATTTCAAATGTAAAAGCCACAGAACACCCAATTCCTGCGGTACCAGGCGCTAAAGTTCTAAGTTTTCTACCTGTGTGCCATGTGTATGAAAGAATGCTTCATTATTTATACATGTATTTAGGATGTTCTATTCACTTTGCGGAATCGATGGAAACTATTGGGGAGAACATCAAGGAAGTGAAGCCTGATATTTTTACTGCTGTGCCGAGGTTGATTGAAAAAGTATTTGATAAAATAATGGCCAAAGGTGATGAATTAACTGGGATTAAAAGGAAACTTTTTTTCTGGGCTGTAAGTGTTGCAGAAGAATATGACCCAGTACACCAGTCTTTTTTCTATAAAATAAAATTAGCCATTGCACGTAAATTAATTTTCACCAAATGGCAAGAAGCTTTAGGCGGAAACGTTAAGGCGATTGCTTCAGGAAGTGCAGCACTTCAACCTCGTTTAGCGCGTATTTTTCTTGCTGCTGGGATTCCTATTCTAGAAGGTTATGGATTGAGTGAGACATCGCCTGTCTGCACAGTGAATTGTTTCAAGAAAGGTATCCGAATAGGAACTGTTGGCGCATTAATTGAAG
>CAJQQA010000213.1 GCA_905480355.1 uncultured Flavobacteriales bacterium
CCCCAGCTGTTTCAGATCGGCTATATGCTGCAACAACTGTGTCAATGTAAGCCATTTTTTCCGTTGGCTCAGTAATACCATTAATTGCATTTCTTAAAGAACCAATTAATCGATTGTAATTTGCCGCATCGTAACCACCACAAATTTCCTCACCTAAAATATAGTGTTTAACGGCACTTTTGTAATTTTTTATTTTTAAATCTTCTCCCGCAAGAAAGCGCATTCTTTTACATTCTCTTTCAGCATCATCTTGTGCAAAAGACATTGAGCCAGTCATTAAAAATATTACGAGTATTAAGTTTATTATTTTCATTTTGTTAATTTAATTTTCTTTTTACGAACCACTTATCAGATCCTGGTGCTATTGAAATCCCAACATTGAAGCCATAATATTTTTCTGTTAAGGCATCAGAATCGTTAACTCCTCTTTTTCCTATTGAGAATCCTAAGCTCAAAGAAGAAAGGGAATTTTGAATTACAATCGGTATACCAAAACCAAATGTTGTGCCAAGATCTGTCACTTGTTCACCATTGGTCACATAAGGAAGTTTAACCTGGTATATTCCAGCACGATAACTGACTCTGCTGAAAAAGTTTGTTGAAGCAATATTTCGCAAATAATCTGTTTCTGGAAGGTATTGTATCCCGAAAGTGTATTTCGTGGAGTTTAAGAAAGTATTGGTGAAGCTAGGGTCAAATGTGTTTTGATATTCAGCCCACTTTGCAGAGGTATATGACAAATGAAAGCTTAATTGAGAATTCAATTGGTTTGTTTTCCCCTTTCTACCTAAAAAGTTAAGTTCATACCTCAACCCGTAAGTGAAAGTTGGAATCGTTGAAATATTACCAGACAAAGAATCATTTACTATTAGTGAATCAAAAAGACTAGGGTTGTTAATGTCTGAAGAATAGAAAAGTGCATCTTCATATTTAGCACTTATATTCTGAAATGGATCAAAAACAGCAGAAAAAGAGATGGATTGGTTCTCGTTTATTCTTTGTGTATAATCGACACCAATTGTATAATGAAAAGCTTTTGTTTGAACAACTTTTGTATTTATTCCACCCGCATAGATTGATGTCCCAGTTTGAATTAGCCCACTTTTGCGAGTGTTCTTTATTTGCCCGAATAAGTAGCCAAAGTTTGCACCTAAAGAAAGTTTTGAACCTCTAAAATCAAGCGCTTTAACAGAAAAACCAACGAAGCCTTCATTGATGTTACCCGTGCCCGAATAGATATAATTTAAGGAGTCATTACCAACTTTTATTCGAGAATTGAATTCATATCCTTTGGACGCGTATGGTTTCAATCCAAATGCCAATCCAAATCGTTTCGCAAACGGAAACGCAATTGCAAAGTGTTGAATGTTTGACAAATTACTTTTTGCTTCAATTCCATTCAAACTATAAGTTGAGAAACGAGTAGACAAGCCAATTGAAAAAAGTGGTTGATGCTTTGCAAGAGAATGATATGATGATGGGTTGTAAAAATTAAGAATGGTTGAGTCATTCATCGTAATTGTCGAGTTTCCTATTCCGATAAATGCCGCATGATCTAGACCACCAATTTCTCCAAGTGCAAATGAGCTAAAAGGAGAATTAGCACTGTTTTGAGCATAGCTAAACGTCCCTAATAAAAGTATCGATAATGACAGAATAAACTTATACATTGAATTTATATATTTCATACAACCCTTTTAGAGTTAAATTTTCGTCTGCAAAGATGCCATTTTTTGCGTGTAAATCAAAGTATTGAGCATCTCCACCTGTCACAAAAAAAGTTAAGTCCTCATATTCGGATGAATACTGTTCAATTAAACGCTGTATTTCTGCATTTATTCCATTGATTACACCAGATTGAATACTCGATTCGGTATCTTCACCAACTAGGGAGCAATGATTTTTTTCATTGATTAAAGGTAGTTTCCCCGTATAATCATTAAGCGACTTATATCTCAAATTGATTCCTGGAGAAATAGACCCTCCCAAATATTCTTGATTCGAATTTGTGAGATCAAACTTGATACAAGTCCCAATGTCTATGCTAAGCGCAAATTTTGTTTTCACATTTTTAGCGGTATAAACAGCATTGCAAATACGGTCTATTCCTAGTGTCACAGGTGATTTGTATTGAATTTTTATAGGCAGTTTTGAATGAAACCCAATAAGAACAGAATCTTTGAATAAGGAGGTGATCTTATTTGTTTGTTCTTGAGTTAAAACAGAACTAATCACAACTTTATTATGTGAGTGATCTTCTATAAGTCGTTCTAGATTATTAAAATCAGTGCGTTGTGTTTTTTGTAATTTGTCATTCGTAAAGTGAGCAAATTTTATAGAGGTGTTTCCAGCATCGATGACAAGTACTTGATTCTCACTATTCATTTTACAAAGGTAAAGAGAATTAAAAAAAAACTGCCCAAATGTCGGAGAATAAAAAGAAGTTATTATCTTTGCCCCCACAAAATAGGTTGGTGCCTTAGCTCAGTTGGTAGAGCAATGGACTGAAAATCCATGTGTCCCTGGTTCGATTCCTGGAGGCACCACTAACTAAAAAAGCCTTGACTACATTGTAGTTGGGCTTTTTTGGTAAATAACATCTTTTTTGCAAAATGGGAGGGGGTTAAAATCAAACCGTACTATTCATCTGTGGACTAGTTTACATCAGTTTATTTCATCATATTTTTTTACTAAAGCTACAATTTCAGCCATTGTTTTTTAATAAAAGATTTTTAGTTTATTGTTCCAGTTAAGTTGCAAATCCACAGCTTTAACAAATGGAATAGAAAATCCAAAGAAGAACTGTTAATTATTTAATTATTTAACAAATACTTCTGTATCTTTATTATTTAAACTTATGACTTTTAAAAATGGATAAAGTGTTACTAGTTGGAGGTAGTGGAATGGTTGGAAAACAACTGCAAAAGAAACTTTTGGCACGTGGGTATACCGTATTAATTCTTGGGCGTTCTGAATCCAAATCGGAAAACGTGAAGTCTTACCTGTGGAACATCGCTACAAAAAAGATAGATGAAGAAGCCATTAAATCTGCTGATTATATAATTAATCTAGCGGGTGCTGGAATTGCAGATCGCAGATGGACAGCATCAAGAAAAAAAGAAATTGTTTCTAGCAGAGTTGGAGCTACAAATCTTTTAATTCAAACCATTATAAAAACGAAAACCAACCCAAAAGCATTTATTTCTGCTTCGGCAATAGGTTATTATGGAGCCTTAAAATCTGATAAGATATTTACGGAAGACGACTTACCATCAAATGATTTTTTAAGTCATTGCTGTCAATTATGGGAGCAATCATCAAATAAAATAGAAGACCTTAGTATTCGTAGAGTTGTTTTAAGAATTGGCGTAGTCCTTTCTGAAAAAGGAGGCGCGCTATCAAAAATTAAAGCCCCTTTTCGTTTAGGATTAGGATCTGCAATAGGAAGCGGCAAACAATACATACCTTGGGTGCATATAGATGATTTATGCGAATGTTTTATAAAAGCAATAGAAGACCCATTAATGAAAGGGCCTTATAACATTGTGTCACCAAATCCAACACCGAACAGTGAATTTAGCGCAGTTTTAGCTCAGGTTTTAAAAAAGCCTTATTGGTTGCCAAATATTCCAGAAAGATTAATCCAACTTTTTATGGGTGAGATGGCAGTTATAGTAACTAAAGGAAGTAGGATTTCGTGCAATAAAATTTTATCAAATGGCTTTGTGTTTAAATATCCAAATCTTAAAGAAGCACTGAAGCACCTACTTACATCTATATAAAGATAATCGAAAACAAAACGAATTAGTCTAAAACACAGTTATTTCGTCTGTGTTTTTACTGTGAAAACAGTTTAATGGATTTACCTTATGGAACGATTAAAGATCTTTCATGGTTTTAAATTCAATTCTGGTTTACTATTTAAATAGTCGAATTTCTCAAAAAAATAAATATTAAATAAGATAAGTAAAAATCCATAAGAGAAATCCTCTAAAGGGATAGTGAGTAGTCTATAACCCATAATTTCAGTAGGATTATACCAAACAACTTCCGAATCAATACCTGTACCAGTGAGGATTCCATTTACAATGATAAAAGGAAATATTAAGAATAAGGAAGCAAAAAAAGCCCTTTTCAACCAGGCCATTGAAACAATAAACTGAAAATAGATTAATGTTAAAGACGACGAAATAAAAACAACAGAGGTATACCAATTATCAATAAAAACACATCCAAGAACAAATAACATTGAAATAATTAAAGGAATTATAACTTTAAAGTATGGAAAGTTGAAAGCAGGCAGTAGTACTTTAAAGCAATGGTAAGTAAATAGACAAGCATAAGGAATGCAAACGAAAAAGAGTATTTCTTCAATGGGGAGGTTTAGAATATTAACTCCAATCAAATAAGTTGAGTTAAACCCCCAAACCCCAATTTCAGTGAAATAAATATCCCAGCCAATAAAAAACCCAGCAACAATAGAAATTGCCAATAGAGTCGACCTCCATTTTTTATTAAACCCGAGTTTAGGGTGAAAAGAAAAAATAAAGGGGATGATAATTGTCCCTAAATCCACTAAGAGGTATGTGAATTTGCTCATGTTACTTTTTAAAGTATTTTAAAGGAACCCACAACATACCAAAACATTCTCCATCTTCTTTAAAAAAATGTTTATGATGCGCTTTATGCGCTTTTCTTATTGCTCTAAAATAGGAAGAATCTATATTACGAAGCCATTTTAATCTACGATGTATAAAAACATCATGAATAAGAAAATATGCAAAGCCATAAAAGGTGATGCCAAGTCCTATCCAAAATGGAAAAGAAAACTCTTCAAGTCCCAAATATAACAGACAAATTCCAGGCAAAGCAAAGATTAAGAAGAAAAAATCATTCCGTTCAAAAGGCTTTAGATTAGTATTGTGTTGATGATGATCTTCATGGAAAAACCAAAAAAGGCCATGCATTAAATACTTATGACTCAGCCAAGCGACCAACTCCATTAAAATGAAAGAACCTATTACAACTATTATATTTAACCAAGCGTTCATCTAAGAGAAAATTTGAGGGTTTTGGTATTCTGTTATCTAATTTAAGCTTTACTTTTTAAACTGATTTTTTCATAAATCGTGCTTTTATTCATATAATTCATTAATTCGTTAAAACATATTCTTAACCATGCTGTATATTCATTTGGTTGTTTTTCTAGACCTATCATTAATACTTCAGAAGAAACATAGCAATACGCTTCAACTTCATCTTTATTTGGTATTGGCACATCATCTGAAAAGCCTATAAAAACATGATCCAATTCATTTTCAATTAAATTATGGTCTAGGTGAGATTTATATTGAAAAGAAAATGGACTAATCAACTCAGCCGTCATTCCCATTTCTTCCTTCAATCTTCTTATGGCAGCATCTTTAACATCTTCTCCTTTGCGGGGATGGCTACAACATGTATTTGACAATAAACCTCCTGAATGATACTTCGCTGAATTTCTTCGCTGAAGAAGAAATTCGCCGTTAGAGTTAAAAATAAAGACCGAAAAAGCTCTATGCAACAAGCCTTTTTCGTGCGCCTCTATTTTTTCCATAACGCCTATTTCATTATCATGAATGTCTACTAAAATTACATTCTCTTTTACCATATATATATTAATTTAAGCATCTCATATCGTTGTTTTAAATTTCATTTAAACATTCCTCATAGCAGGAATCTCTTATTCTCTATATGCTTGATTAGAACAAATCCAATTATTTTTATAAAAGGTTTAATTTATGTTGGACTATTGATTGACACATCAACCCCATTTTAGAGATATTAGGAATCCTAATACGAGATTCCATAATCTTTTCAACAGGAGTTTGCTTAATTTTTTTAAACAGTTGTAAATAATAAACATATGCGAGGTAAACGCCTTTTCTAGATTTACGAGGCAGCTTCTTTATCCCTATTATGGCCTTTGCAAAATCATCAGAAATATCTTTCTCTATTTGATGTTTGTGCTCTGTTGTAAAAGATTTCATATCCACCCCAGGGAAATAAGTTCTCCCCAATGCTTCATAATCGGCCTTTAAATCTCTAAGGAAATTAACTTTCTGGAAAGCAGCACCTAAACTCATCGCATAAGGCTTTAACTCTTCAAATCTCAGGTTATCTCCTTCCACAAAAACATGTAAACACATAAGGCCTACCACTTCAGCCGAACCTAATATATAATCTTGATAAGACAGAACGTCATGATATTTTTCATTAAGATCCATCTCCATACTTTTCAAGAAGGTGTTTATCCATTTATGATCTATATTATAGTCATTCACAGCCTTTTGAAATTCATTTAATATTGGATTTAAACTAATACCGGCATCAATTGCTTTATAGGTATCATTCCTAAACTCATCCAACAAGGTTTCCTTATTATAGCCATGAAAACTATCTACAATTTCATCTGCAAACCTCACGAATCCATAGATGCCATAAATTGGCCTGTGCAATGACTTGTCCAGTAGTTTAATCCCTAATGAAAAACTAGTACTATATTGTTGCGTCGTTTTTTTTGAACACTGAGCCGAAAGATCATCAAAGAGCGATTTCATAATTCTTTTTTTTTAATTCTTGTAACATTAAATTAGCTGCTATTTTACCTGATATTAATGATGGAGGAACTCCAGGACCAGGCACGGTCAATTGCCCAGTATAGACTAAATTACTAATTTTTTTATTGATCATTTTAGGTTTAAAAATAGCTGTTTGGTTAAGCGTATTTGCTAATCCATAAGCGTTACCACCATAAGCATTATAGTCAGCTTTAAAATCTTTAATACAATAAGATTCATTCACAACAATATCATCTGACAATTGCTCTCCGAGTTGACTTTCCAGTCTTTTAAGCAATATTTTAAAATATTTATCTCTTAATTCGGGAGTGTCTTCTAATCCTGCTGCTAACGGCATCAATACAAATAAATTCTCGCATCCTTCTGGCGCAACATTTTTATCTGTTTTTGAAGGAGTACAAACATAAAAAAGAGGATCATTTGGCCATCTCTTTTCATCATAAATCTCCGTAGAATGGAGGTCAAAGTCCGCATCAAAAAATAGCGTATGATGATTTAGCTTATTAACCGTCTTTTTAATACCCAAATAAAAGATTAAACTAGATGGAGCAAAAGTCTTTTTGGACCAATATTTTTCATTATAGTTGCGGTAATCTTTATTAAGAAGTTTAGATTCTATGTGGTGATAGTCTGCGCTACCAATAACAGCATCAACCGTATTACTTATTCCATTTATTTCAATGGAAACCACTTTATTCTGTAGCACACACAATTCTGTTACCTCACTATCTGTATGAAAAGTCACCCCTAGCTCTCTACATAAAGAAACCATTGCTTCAACTAGAGCATAAAATCCTCCCATTGGGTAATGCGTTCCTAGTTTCAACCCAGCGTAATTCATTAAACTATATAGAGCCGGAGTGTCTTTTGGTTTCGCACCTAAAAAAAGTACAGGAAACTCCATTAAAGCCCTTAATTTTGGGTGCTTGAATTTACGATGTACCATCTTTTGGTAAGAAGAGAATAAATTCAACTTCAAAGATTGTTTGATTGTATCATATTCTAGATACTCCATTATAGAAAGGCCGGGTTTTTCTATTAATTTTGAAAAACTGATTTCATACTTCTTTTTTGCATCATCCATAAAACTGTCTAGCTCAAGACTGCTGCCAGGTTCAATAGATTCAAACAATCTCCGTAATTCGCCATAATCACTAGGAATTGTTAATTCATCCTCTTTCCCAAAAACGATATTGAATGCTGGAGATAATTCTTTGAGTTCAAAATAATCCTTTGTGCTTGTGTTGAAATCATTAAAAAAGGACTCCATAACATCTGGCATCCAATACCAGCTTGGACCCATATCAAAGGTGAACCCCTCTTTTTTAAATTGCCTAGCTCTTCCTCCAAGTTGTTCATTTTTTTCATAAACATGCACTTGATGTCCTTCTTTAGCCAAATAAGCTGCAGATGCTAATCCTGAAAATCCAGAACCGATTATTGCTATTTTTTTCTTATTCATAATTTGCTAATTCAAGTGGTGATTCATTTATCCTAATGAACAACTGAAAAACGGGTTCAAACTCTTGAAAATAAATTATCACAATTTGTTTCAAAACTTCTTTTTTGTAATTGAGTATTCATTTGTAATAGTATAATACTTTGATAAACAGTTGCTTAAATTTTAGAATGAAAATCTACACAAATATACCTAATTTGTTTAACTATGCAACAAATACATTAAACATTTTATTTTAATGTATTTTTTTGCTAAACGGTTTAAAAATAACGATTTTATATAAAAAACCGTGTAAATATGTGTTAAATTGTGTTATCATTAAATTATTGCATTTTTTTTCTTTAAGCCGTTTAACTAACTTAGTTTTTCATCAAACAACATGGGTAAATATAAAATATCAGATTTCGAAAGCCTCTCTCGGGTTAAGCTTAAAAAAAATAGGACTTGGGAGCAACGTTACAGTATTCTTTCTCCTTTAAGAACAGAAACCAATATTCGTTATTACGATGATGAACAGCTAAAAAAGTTTCTAAATGTAGTTTCTCTGATAAATATCGGGGTTAAAATTTCTGCCATTAGTAGATTATCAGAGAAGGAATTAATTATCAATTAATGTATCCCTACCACAATAAGATTAAACAGCGTATTCGAAATAAAGAGTTAGTTCGATATGAATACCTAGAAAAGTATAAAAACATTACTCCTTGCTTGCTTCTACATTTTGATACAGAGCCTAAAATTAGACCTATAAGGGAGCATAGATTTGAAGAGTATGAAGAATTATTAGGGCAGAACCCTATTTAGTTCGACAATTAGTTTTTAAGAGATAAACTAGTTAATATTTAGTTTTATTTGAGATTTACGTCTGTTTTAATTCGTATTTTAGTCAAAAAAAAGAGCATGTTATTACCGTTTAATTTGAAGCAGTGGATTGAGGATAATCGAGAACTGTTAAGGCCCCCAGTAAACAATAAAAATCTTTATGTTGAAGCTGGAGACTTTATCGTCATGATTGTGGGTGGTCCAAATGCCAGAAAGGATTATCACTTTAATGAAAGTGAAGAGTTGTTTTATCAGTTAGAAGGTGATATCAAAGTGAAGGTCCAAGAAGATGGAAAAGCAGTAACGATTCATATTAAGGAAGGGGATATTTTTTTATTGCCCTCAAATATTCCGCATTCACCAATTCGAGGGGAAAATACTGTTGGATTGGTTATTGAAAGAGTAAGAAAAGGGACAACTTTAACCGACGGCTTATTATGGTTTTGTGATGAGTGTAATCACCAATTGCACGAATATAGGTTTACATTAGAAGATATTGAGCATGATTTTGTGTCACGATTTAGATCATTTTATGCATCTGAAGAGCTGCGAACATGTGATAATTGCAGTCATGTGATGGAAGTTGATAATCGTTTTATATAGCCTTATCTAAGAAGGTTTATATGCCCTACGAATAACTCTTCTTTAAGTGATAGGTTGGTAATAAGAATTTTCCAGATATACGTTCCGTCTTGTGCTAAACTTCCATTATAAGTGCCGTCCCAACCGATATTAATATCGTTACTTGTAAAAAGTATTTCTCCCCAGCGGTTGTAGATGTTCAGATTGAAACTGTTAATATTTCCAGCGATGGCTTTAAAAACAGAATTAAACTCATTTCCATCAGGCGTGAAAGTATTAGGTACATACAATATTGGGTCGTAAAAAACCCTAACAGTATCACTAGCTGAGCAACCATTAATGTCAGTATAATAAACTGTGTATAGGAATTCTTGATCAGGATTTGCAATAGGATTTGTACAATTTATACAACTTAAAAACTCTGCAGGATCCCAAGTGAAAGTTCCTTCTGTATTACTTGTTGCATTCAATTGCACTAGTTCTCCTTGTATTGCAAAGGTATTCGATCCAGCGTTAAGGTTAGGTATTGGAAATAGATCTACAAAAACAGAATCATAAGCAACACATCCATTGATATCTGTTCCAATCACGCTATAATTTGTTGCAACGTTTGGAGTTGCAATAACGTCCTCACCCACTATTGAATTCAGTGTAGATTCAGGACTCCAGATGTAAGACTGAGCACCAGAAACATGCAACGAAGCACTTTCTCCAAAGCAAATAATAGTGTCGTATTCTGCAAGAATGGACGCTTCCAATATTTTGATAAAGACACTGTCAGTTGCAGTCCCGCAAGTATTTGTGAAATCAACAAAATAATACATGTCAGTTGTTGGATTTACAGACACAATTGCCCCTGTCGTGGAGGTTATATTATTATTTGGAGACCAAGAATAAGAGTCGGCACCACCAACAGTTATTGAAGAACTAGCGCCAAGACATAAGAAAACAGTATCTGCAATAATTGGTGCAGGTGGGTTTGAAAACACATCAATTATAATTGAGTCATTATAAATGCAGCCATCCACTGAAGTTATTTCAACATGATAGGTGATAGTAGTGTCAGGCGTACTTATTGGATTTGAGATTAAATTATTATTAAGAAAAGTTGAAGGAGTCCATAAGTAAGTTCCTCCGCCTGTCGCAAAAATGGTCGTATTAGCACCCAAACAAACAGCGGTGTCTGGAGAAATTGAATATTGAGGTATGGCAACTTCTAAGGTCACTTGTAAAGTGTCTACTCCGCAAGAATCTGATACAACAACAGTAAATGTTGTCGTTTGTTCGATCGACGCAGTTGGAGTTGCAATAGTCGGGTCATCAAGATCTGCAGCAGGTGTCCATGAATAGAAAGTACCACCTGAGGCTTCAAGTTGATAAGTCTCTCCAGGACAGATAGGTTGAGTTGGAATTACAACTGCTCCTTGAAAATCACCAATGTTTACTTGAAAAAAGACAGTGTCTGAAGAAAAACATCCGTTGTCATCATAGGCCACAAGTGAGCCGTTATAGACGCCAGGGCCAGGATATAAATGTGTTGGGTTGGTTTGGATTGATGAGGTACCATCACCAAAATCCCAAAAATAGCCATTCCCGTTTAAGCTATTATTAATAAATATCACGGGGTCTGGCAAGCAGACTAATGCAGCAGGGTCAGAAATTGCAGCCTCAATTTTCTTTAAGTCAAATTTAAATGCGGCTAAATTACAATTCGTACTGTTGTTTGTTTCAGAATAAACACCTGGGGTAGAGGTAAAACCATTTGGGTCTCCACCACAAGCAGCGCAAACAGCATGGTAAACAGTACCATCTTTATCAAATCGGCTTGTGCCGCCATCAACATGATCGGGGCTACTAGTGCTGCCTCCCATAAAAGACCCATATTTTAGAGATCCAGCATCTTGGCCTAACACAGCGAGATAAAAATTACTCCCATTCGTTGTTGATTGATAAGCGTCCGAAGTTAAGGGGAAACCGTTTGTTGTTGAAAACAAAGCTTGGCTAACGGACGCGTTTTGATTTAAGGTTCCTCCCCAACCAGAAAGATAAATGTCATAACATTCGGAAACTAAAAATGCAGTAGGTGAAATTTCGACATGACCAGTGCTAGCTCCGATCATTGTTTTCCAAAGTTGTGAAGATAATGTCTCGTTGTATTTATTAATAAACTGCCCAGAATTAGGGTTTCCATATAGACCCGGTGTAATCCCCAAGTCACTTTCTGTTTGTCCAAGAACATAAACATTGTCATCAGCATCTAATTGCACAAAATACGTTTGATCATATTCTGACAAGCCAATGTAAGTTCCGCTCATTACGCTGCCTGTTGCTCCATCGAAACGAGCAACATAACCGTCACAAAGACCACCATCATAATTAGCGTCGAATCCATTAATAATAGGAAGATTGCTTGAGTTTGTCCCTCCCGCAATATAAACATTTCCAGTTGAGGATAATTGAATTGAATTACCTGTTTCAAAACCATCACCACCATAATAACTTGACCAATCCATTGTGCTTAAAC
>CAJQQA010000214.1 GCA_905480355.1 uncultured Flavobacteriales bacterium
GGTGTTCCCGAATCCCTGTACAAATTTTATTCAGGTAGATTTATCAACTTTTAAGGATTCTGATTTATCCATCAGTCTTATCAATAATGAAGGTAGAACGGTTGAAGTATTCAAACCGTTAGCGAATGCAGCAACATTTAAAATTGACATGTCTCAACACTCAAAAGGTGTTTACATTTTAAAAATTGAAGGAGCCACAGAAACGTTAAGAAAACAAATAGTTAAAGGTTAATTCAATTTTTAAGCGGATTAGGAAACAATTATTTTAGTTCAAAAAGAAGTGCCGCAGAATACATTTTGCGCGTTTGAATGATTAGCATTCGAAGCGAAATCTCAGTGGAGTATAGGTAGTGTTACCCGAGCCTACATCAAAACAATCGATCACCCAAACGGCTTCATTTAGAACGTAAATAGATTATGTTCTACGATTATATATTTATGCCATGACTTTTAAACCGTCTTCAATCAATTCGTGCATCAACATTACCCCATGTTTTTAAATATTCAGCTCTTTTTTCGACACTTATTTTCTTTTTCAACAATTGTCAGATAAAGGAAAAAAAATAGTTCTTTAGTACTATGAAGACCAGCACAACAATAAAAATATTCTCAGTAGACACTTCTTCTGAACTTAATTTACCTCTGGTAGATGCTGGAATTAGTGCTGGATTCCCATCACCTGCTGATGATTTCTTGGATGTTTCAATAGACCTTAACAAGTTTCTTATCACCAATAAAGAGGCGACTTTTTTCGGAAGAATTAAGGGCGATTCAATGATCGATGCAGGGTTAAACGATGGCGATTTATTAATTATTGATAAAAGCTTAGAACCTGTAAATGGAAAAATTGCAGTTTGCTTTATTGATGGAGAGTTCACGGTCAAGCGTATAAGAATTACGGATAAGTGTATTTATTTAGTGGCTGAAAACAAAAACTATCAACCAATAAAAGTGTCAGAAGACAATGACTTAATCATCTGGGGTATCGTTACAACAGTCATTAAATCCGTATAAGGCATGTTTGCATTAGTTGATTGTAATAATTTTTACGCTTCGTGCGAACGAGTATTTCGTCCCAACCTAAGAAATAAACCAATTGTTGTTTTGTCGAATAATGATGGTTGTGTGATTGCTAGAAGTAATGAAGCAAAAGTATTAGGTGTTCCTATGGGTGCTCCAGCTTTTAAGCACAGAGAATTATTCCTTGCAAATAAAATCAATGTATTTTCTTCAAATTTTGCGCTCTATGGAGACATGAGCTCCCGAGTAATGAACATTCTTTCTACGTTTACACCAGACATTGAAATTTATAGCGTAGACGAAGCCTTTTTAAACTTATCAGGCTTTGAAATGTTCAACTTAGAAGCGTATGGGAAGGAAATCAATTACAAGGTAACTAAGAGTACAGGTATATCAATTAGCGTTGGAATTGCTCCCACAAAATCACTAACCAAAGTAGCGACTCGAATTGCCAAGAAATTTCCAAATAAAACCAAAGGAGTTTATATTATTGACACCGAAGAGAAAAGAATAAAAGCACTTAAATGGATAAAGGTTGGAGATGTGTGGGGAATTGGCCGTTGCCATGAAAAGCGTTTAATTGCAAAAGGAATCAAAACAGCATATGACTTCACTCAATTATCCGATGTATGGGTAAAAAAGCACATGGCCATTGTCGGGATAAGACTAAAGAAAGATTTAGAAGGGATCCCAACAATAAAAATGGAGGATGTCAAGCGCAAGAAATCAATTGCAACGACTCGAACATTTGAGAGAAACCATACAGACATCGACGATATTCAAGAACGAGTATCAACTTTTGCTGTTATATGTGCTGAGAAATTGCGCAAACAAAAATCGGCTTGCAATGCAATTCTAGTGTTTATTCACACCAATGGATATCGGAAGGAATTGCAACAGTACGGTAGAAGTATTGTTGTAAAAACAGACTACCCAACCAATTCTAGTATTGATATTGTAAAATATGCTGTAAAAGGATTGAAGGCTATTTACAAAGAAGGCTATCAATACAAAAAAGCAGGAGTAATTGTGATGGATTTAACACCTGAAAACCAGCATCAATTAAATCTCTTTCTCAAAGAGAATCCTAAACATAAAGCTTTAATGAAAGTAGTAGATGATTTGAATCAATCCATTGGGCAAAAGAAACTTAAATTAGCATGTCAGGACTTAGGTAGAACGTGGAAAATGAAGCAAGAAAAATTATCACCAAGATACACTACACGGTTAGATGAAATCATAACAATCAACACATAATGTGTTACCATTCCATCAATTCTCAAAAATTAGTTCTTGTTTTCCTTCAACTTTTGCTTTAAGAGCAAGGCGTTTGATTTCTCATAGAGTATGTAAAGGGTTTAACATAATTCTTTTCCATTAACCGTAGACAAAATACTGAGCCTGTTTGGTTTTATAGTGTTGAGAGGTTTCTGGCTCACTTGAGTAAACAGGTTTCTTCTTCTTTAACACAGTATCTATTTTTTATCATAGTATTCCGGCTTCTCCATCGAGAACGTTTTCATTTTTTTCTTGGTTATTTTATCGGTCACTTTGTAATTCTTTTTAAACAAAAATTGAATCATTATCGGATAATCAAACTTATCATTTACACAGATTAAATCATCCTTTGTAAAATTATAAAGATTAAATGTCCAATAATTGTGGCTCTCATAGCCATTTAAAGTCATCGTTATTATTTCGAAATTACCGTCACCATTTAAATCTCTTTCTAAACGCATAGAAGAAGCCATGTCAAGAAATGAAAATTTTGTGAATTTATTGTTCGGCTGTTGAATCAGATAGATCACTCTTTCGTTCAAACCTGCAATTCCACAGCCACCATTCCACCATAAAATCTTTACATCAAGAAGTGAATCTCCATTGA
>CAJQQA010000215.1 GCA_905480355.1 uncultured Flavobacteriales bacterium
ATCTCCATTTGAAAACAATCCTACTAATAAAGAGGATGAAGTGAGCAATTCAGAGAAGTTAAATGATATAAATAAAGTTGATTTTCGAGTTCAAATAGAAACTTCTCGGGTGAAAATACCATTGACTTCTTCAAAATTCAAAGGGTATGCGATTTCTGAATATCAGCAAGATGGACTCTATAAATACACGATTGGACATTTTGTTAATAACTATAGTAAAGCCAACGAAACGAAGAAAACATTGAGAAATAATGGTTTTCAACATGCATTTGTTATCGGGTTCTTCGATGGAGAGCGTATTAATTTGCAAAAAGCTATTAAATTAGCAGAAAATTAATGTTTTGAAAATATCCAAAGAAATAAAAACCGGAGTAATTACTATTTTAGCAATAGGACTATTAGTTGCTGGAGTTAACTTTTTAAAAGGTAATAGTTTTTTTGGTGGAGATGACCATTACTATGCATACTTTCCAAATTCTGGACAACTATTGCCTTCTAGTTCAGTTACTTTAAATGGGGTTATTATAGGGAGAGTGCTAGCCGTTGATTATAAAGGTGGACAAGACTCATTAAAATCTGTTTTAGTTTCTTTTAATATTCAAGATCGAAACGTAAAATTGCCAAAAGGTACTGTTGTTGAAATAGGATCACTTGATTTATTAAGTAAAGGTATTATTCTAGATCTAAGTAGGGATTTAACCGCTGGTAATTACAATACGGGCGACACACTGATTGGAAGGGTTGCTAGCGATATGATGACTCAGGTTAAATCATATGCAGATCCTTTAACACAGAAATTACAAGGGGCATTGACTTCTATCGATAAAATGGTAAATGGTGTTTCCGCTTTTTGGGATACTACAGCATCAAGTGAATTGGAAGGTAGTTTGAAAGAAATCAAAATTGCTATTAAGCGTTTTGGTAATGCTGCAGAAGAAATTGAATTGCTAGTCATTGATGAGAAAATAAAATTTAGTCGTATTCTTTCGAATGTTGAAACAATCACACTGAATCTTAAGAAAAGTAATGAGAAAGTTAAATCAATTATTGGTAATGTTGAGCAATTGACTAGTGACCTTGTGACCTCTGATTTTAAAGGTGTTATAACGAACGCTAAAAATACACTTGGATCAATAAACGAAATTCTGGAAACAGCTAAAGGCGGTGAAGGAACTCTTGGCAAGTTATTAGGAGACGAAACTTTATACAATGAGCTAGTGAAAACAAATCAAGAGTTGCAAAACCTTGTCAACGATTTACAAGTTCACCCAGAAAGATATATTCATTTTTCTGTCTTTGGAGCTAAAACGAAAGGTGTTCCAATTACAAACCTAGAAGAGAAAAAATTAAGAAAACTTCTAGACACATTGTAGTTAATCAAATATTATGATATCTATTCTATTATTTTCTCTACTTCTAATTGTTGGAATAGGCTTCTTTTCCTGGAACGTCTACAAAATGCGTTCAAATATCAATCTTGGATTAGATATTGATCGGAAAGACAACAAAAAACAACGCTGGAAAACAATGCTATTAGTAGCTTTGGGGCAGAAGAAAATGTTCAAGAGACCAATACCGGCAATGCTTCATTTGGCAATCTATGCGGCGTTTATTGTTACACAAATTGAATTGATTGAAATATTCATAGATGGGCTTTTTGATAATCATCGAACCTTTCACAATGCTCTAGGTGGCTTCTATACTTTTATTATAAGTTTTATTGAAATCCTTTCTTTGCTTGCGCTCATTGCAACTTTTGCATTTTTAAGTCGACGGAATTTAATAAAAGTACCACGTCTCGTAATGAGTGAAATGAAAGGATGGCCTAAAATGGATGGTAATATGATTCTTTTTATGGAGTTAATTCTTGTGTCATGTATATTCACTATGAATGGAGCAGATGAAATGATTCATATCGCTAAGACTGGAGAATCCTATGGTTTTACTATAAGTCAATTTATTGGACCAATGTTTTTTGACGGTATGTCGATGCATTCATTGCATATTGCTGAGAAAGTAGGTTGGTGGGGGCATATAATTATGGTTTTTACTTTTTTAAATTACCTTCCTTATTCAAAACATTTCCATATTTTTTTAGCATTTCCTAATACATACTATTCAAATCTTGAGGCAAAAGGACGTTTGACCAATATGCCGGCTGTAACCAAGGAAGTTAGTTTAATGATGGATCCAAATGCTGATCCATATGCAGTAGCGCCAGAAGGAGATGAGGTTGTTCAGCAAAAATTTGGAGCAAAAGATGTTACGGATTTAACATGGAAAAACTTAATGGACAGCTATACATGCACAGAATGTGGACGTTGTACATCATCTTGCCCTGCAAATGTGACAGGTAAATTATTGTCGCCTCGAAAAATCATGATGGATACTAGAGATCGGTTGGTTGAAGTAGGGGACAACAAACGAAAACATGGCAAGGACTATGAAGATGGTAAGAGTCTTCTTGGTGATTATATTTCGGAAGAAGAATTATGGGCTTGCACTTCATGTAATGCTTGCGTAGAAGAATGCCCCGTAAATATTGATCCACTTTCGATAATAGTCGATTTAAGACGCTATTTAGTGATGGAGGAATCGAAAATGCCAACTGAACTAGCTGGTATGTTAACAAATATTGAAAATAACGGTGCACCTTGGCAATTCAGTCAAGCTGATAGACTTAACTGGGCAAATGAAGACTGATTCAACATTAAATATAGTATCTGAGGATGGATTAAATCTTTCCCCCGTATTGAAAGATGGAATTAAAAATTTCATGATTGATATTGATGGAACTATATGTGATGATATTCCAAATGAAGAGCCTGAAAGAATGGCTACTGCAGTGATTTATCCAAACGCTTTAGACGTCATAAATAATTGGTACAATGAAGGGCATGTTATTACATTTTTCACATCAAGATTGGAAGAGCATAGAGGAGTAACCGAGGAATGGTTAAAAAAACATAAGTTTAAATACCATGGAATGATGATGGGTAAGCCAAGAGGAGGGAATTACCATTGGATCGATAATCACATTGTCCGTGCAACAAGGTATGAAGGAAATTTTTCAGAATTAGTTGATGTGAAAAATACGATTCAAGTATTTAAAAAATAACACGAATAGAAATGAGTTTGATCGTACCGACAATGGCCGAAATGATGGCGAAAGGAGAATCATCAGAATATCTTTTTTGGGTAGGATGCTCTGGTTCTTTTGATGATAGAGCCAAGAAAATAACTAAAGCGCTCGTCAAAATATTGAATAAATGCGATGTCAATTTTGCAGTTTTAGGCGCAGAAGAAAGTTGTACTGGTGATCCTGCAAAAAGAGCAGGAAATGAATTTACATTTCAAATGCAAGCAATGATGAACATTCAAGTATTGGATGGGTATCAAGTAAATAAAATTGTAACAGCATGTCCACATTGTTTCAATACTTTAAAAAATGAATATCCAGAATTAGGTGGAAACTATGAAGTAATTCACCATACGCAATTGATACAAGAATTGATTAATCAAGGTAAGCTGACATTAGAAGGTGGTGGAGAATTTGCAGGTAAAAAAATTACTTTTCATGATCCTTGCTACCTAGGTAGAGCAAACAATGTTTTTGAGGCTCCACGATCTTTAATTGAGAAATTAGATAGTGAGCTAGTCGAAATGAAGCAATGTAAATCGAAAGGGTTATGTTGTGGAGCTGGCGGTGCTCAGATGTTTAAAGAAGCTGAAAATGGATCGAAAGAAATTAATATAGAAAGAACGGAGCAAGCGTTGGATGTTAAGCCTGATATTATTGCCACAGGATGTCCTTTTTGTAATACAATGATGACTGATGGTGTGAAGAATTTTAACAAAGAAGATTCTGTACAAGTTTTAGATGTTGCTGAATTAATTGCTTCTGCCGCTAATCTTTAAATTTATGTTTGAACATCTGTCTCCAGAAAGTAAAGTCTGGGTTTATCAAACTGATAGACCACTTCTTATAAGTGAAATAAATACCATTTCCTCAGAACTAATTTCTTTTGTGAAAGAATGGGCTGCTCATGGGAGTCAGCTTTATGGTGATGCAGCGGTTCTTCATGACCGTTTTATTGTTTTATGTGTCGACGAAACAAAAACTGGAGTTTCTGGTTGTTCTATTGATACATCCGTGCATAAAATGAAAGAAATTGGATCTGCGCACAACATTAATTTCTTTAATCGTCTGAATTTAGTTGTAGAAAAGGAGAATGAATTCCAATACGTTCATATTTCAGATTTAAAGAATTACCTTGGTTGGAGTTTGTTCAATCCTATGGTGACAAACTTAGAAGAACTAAGAAGTAGCTGGAAAATACGAGTCGAAGATAGCCCTTTTATATAGATTTTTTTGTTTTAATCCTTAATCCGGCTACCAGTTTTATTTGATAGAATGATTGTTTGTACATCAGACTTTGAATTTTAATTGATTTCACGTCAAAATCTGTTGTTAAAAAAATAAAATAACCTGGTTTTGTATAACCTCCAACAAGTCTGAAGTCTAGACGTGGTGCAATTCCTAAAAAACTTCTAGAATTCCCATTGATAACATAGTTTTTTACTTGTAGAACACCGCCAAGCCCCCCAAAAACAGAGAATTGCCAGTTGTTTATTCGATTAACGTATGCATATCCCGGGATAAAACCAATGTCAATTGCTCCAATAGATTGAGCATTCATTCGATCAGTAGAATCAGCCAAAATGTCAGGTACTATTTCTGAAGAGTTTGTAATACCGAAAAAGTTGATTGAACTTTTGAAGTACCATGTCTGGGCCGATCTATTATAATGACCAACTCTTCCTGAAACTGGGTGCATATTAAAATCTTTTGATTTAAAATACCAGACATTCGCAGAAATACTTGTTGCTGTTAGATTAGGGTAAATGCCATTTGGCGTAAGTTCATTTAGTGAATCATTCCATTTATATTCATCTTTAAGTGCGTATCCACGATATGATCTTAGATCAATATTAGTAAAAACTTGTTTTATATTAAACTTTAACCCGATGTCGAAATAGTTAGTTTCTCCAAATTTATTTTTCGCTTTAAGATTTCCTGACAAAGTAAAACCAACCCTCAAAGCAAACCACTTATAGGCAACACCGATTCCAAGTGCAGGACTGATGTTGTTCTTGTATTTTAATTTATCTTCTCCATTTTGGAAATTATCACTTAAGCTGAATGGTGCAGAATTAAAACCAACATCTGCATACATCACAAACCTATCTTTGTACATCTTATATGGCAATGAGTCATTTTCTTGCCCAAACAATCTGATTGCTGAAATAAAGATAAATACCATTGAAGTTAGGATGCTTTTCACTTTTTAAAATTAATAATTCTATTAAGACTTCAGATTAATTAAAAACAAAACAACATATTAATAAATCTCCAATGGGATTTCTTACATTTGCTTTGAATTATTTGAAATGAAAAAGCTGTACAAGTACCTTCTAAATAAATTACCTAGACCACTTTTGATAAGGTTGAGCTATCCATTTAAATTAATTGCACCAGTTTTGTACAAAGGGGACAAGGTTGTATGTCCAGTTTGTCAAAAAAAATTCTCGAAATTTTTATCTTATGGTTCAAATGTGGCTCATCGAGAAAATGTACTTTGTCCATATGACCTTACGCTGGAAAGACATCGATTGATGTGGTTATATTTAAAAAATCATTCTAATTTTTTCACACAAAAAGATCTAAAAGTATTGCATATTGCCCCAGAACAGTGTTATCACAAAAAATTTAAGGCGCAAAATAATCTTGTTTATTTAACAGGTGATTTAGTCTCGCCAATTGCTGATATGCACTTTGATTTGCATGATATCCCTTTAGAATCAGATCGCTTTGATATAGTTTTTTGTAATCATGTCATGGAGCATGTTGATGATGCAATACAATGTATGCGCGAACTTTACCGTGTTATGAAACCAGGAGGTTGGGCCATTATACAAGTTCCACAAGACTTCACGAGAAATAGCACTTATGAAGATCCTTTAATTACTTCTCCGGAAGACAGAGAAAAGCATTTTTGGCAAAAAGACCATGTTCGTTTATTCGGAAAAGATTATCCCGATTGGCTAAAAAAAGCTGGTTTCTCAGTCGAGGAATTCGACAAGGACGCTCATTATTCAAAGGAAACTCAAGAGAAATACAGACTAGACACAAAAGAAGTGCTCTATATTCTATCAAAATAAATCAAGTTTTATACCTTTAGATAGATATGAAAATGACTTCATCCTATTTAGCAAAAATACTCTTCCTGTTTTGGTTAGGATTCATTGTTGTTTCTTGCCACGAAAATGGAAATTCAATTGTTGAAAAGACTCAATTTGAAATAGAAGAAGCCAAAATCAATTTTGGTAAGAAATTGTTTTTTGATCGACAGCTTTCTAACGATAATTCAATTTCTTGTTCAGATTGCCATCGTCCCAACTATGCTTTTGCAGATACAGTAGCATTTTCTAGAGGTGTTTCTGGTCATCACTCAAGAAGAAATTCATCAACATTATTAAATATAGCAAATTCACCTGTTTTTATGTTTGATGGTCACATTAAGACTTTAGAAATGCAAGCAATCGTCCCGATTCAAGATTCAAATGAAATGGGAAGTCGGATGTCTAGATTAATTCAACGCCTGGGTTCTATAAAGGAGTACCAACAAATATCTAAAACAATTTACAAAAGAAAATTTGATGCTTTTGTCTTAACACGTGCCCTAGCATCATATCAAAAGTCTTTAGTTTCCGAGGGTTCAAGGTTCGATGCCTTTTATAATGGAGACTCTACTGCTCTTAGTTATGGGGAGGCAGATGGATGGAGGTTGTTTTCAGAAATACTTAATTGTACAAGTTGTCATCCTGCTCCTAATTTTACAACATACAAGACTGAAAATAATGGTGTTTATAAAGATGGTGATTCTGATATGGGTAGATTTAAAATTAATAATGATTCATCAGAAATCGGTTTTTTTAAGGTTCCTACTTTAAGAAATATCGCGTTGACTTCACCATACATGCATAATGGATCAATAACCAATCTTTCTGGAATTCTTGAACACTACCTAGAAATTGATCATGTACATCCAAATACGTCAAAGTTGCTTAAGAAAAAGTCTCTCTCGGAACAAGAAAAAGAGAATATAACTATATTTTTAGAAGCATTAACTGATACCTTATTTGTCTATTAAATATAGAAATAGAGTTGTTTATCTAAGTTTATTATTCTGCACGCATAATAATTAGCAAGTTTTTTGCGTTATTGAATGTAACCAATTAGAATATTAACAGTTATGCTTCCGTACAAAGTCTGCAAGCTTTGTGCCTACCAGCTAGAACAACAAAACCAGAAAAATGGCAGTGAACCCAGTTTATCACCAAACCAAAGACCGTCTCTTGGATGAGATGACTTTGATTACATTTGCGAAGAAGGATCCAGAGCGTTTCGGACCACTGTATACGAAGTATCATGAGCAAATATTTCGTTACATTTATCAGCGGGTTGATGATCAGGAATTGGCTTTTGACGTAACTTCACAAGTCTTTGTTAAGGCTTTGAATAACTTACATAAATACGAATATAGAGGAGTTCCTTTTTCGTCTTGGTTGTATAGGATTGCTAAAAGTGAATTATACCAAGCTTTTAGAGATAGAAAGGCAAGAAAAACAGTAAACGTGGAAAATATGCACGTTTTTGAAATGATAGAAGAATTTGATGAAGATGATTCTAACGAAAATAAAAAGAAGTTGATTGATTGTTTGGCAAACCTAGACTACGCTGACATGCAATTATTAGAACTTCGGTACTTTGAAAAACGATCGTACCGAGAGATTGGTGAAATACTTGAAATTACAGAAAACAATGCAAAAGTAAAATCATTTAGAGCACTGAAAAAATTGAAGAATCTATTTGTGAAATAAATTAAAATGAAAAATTTAAAAATCCTGGTAAACAGGGAAAAACTCAGCAAAGATTACATACAATCGAAAGCAAATTTTGGACATGTATTAAGTCAAGTTAAAAACTTAAAGCCTCCCGTCTGGAAAACACCCTGGTTCTATGGTCCAATAGCAATAGCAGTTGTGCTGATATCATTAAGTGTTATTGCCTTTCAACCCGTCGAAAACGAGAAAATGGCAACCCTACATGAGTCCAATATCTCTGAGCGTTCTATTAACAATAACAAGCCAATCATAGCAATTGCTTCTTCATTTGAATTAGATACTCCATCAAATGAAGAAATAATCCCACCAAAAAAAGCTGGCAAAATTAACGAAACAGAACATGAAGAAATATTCATCTACAAAGAGGTTTTCAATGATTCGGATAACTTACCAAGTAGTGAATTTATATCACCGAAAAATACAGCACCAGTAAAAGAGGAAAATACATTAAGTCCTTATCCAAACATTGAAGGGGTATTTACTTCCGAAATTCCAATTGACAAACTATGCTCGTCAACTGGAATAGTTACTTCTAAAGCGAAAGTGATCTCTTTTAGTATTCAGTATTTCAACGGAAGTAAAGATGTTATAGAGAAAGTCAGAGGTAGTAGCTTATCAAAAGCGATATGTAATTTTATTCGAAAATACAATCTTAAATCAATGATTTTTATAACAAGCATCGTTGGCTTAACAGAAAAGGGGAGTCATATTTCAATTCCATCATTGAATTATATTCCAATCTAACGTTTAACGCCATTACTTCTCCACCAGATTTCTGTATTGCTAATTAACAATTGGCGGTTAATAATTAATATGAATTAGATTAGTATAATTGGAAAACAATACTTAATTTTGTCGATTAATTGCTGACACTGTGGCTTTAAAGAAAACAATGAAATATTTTTACAGCGTAGTTCTAATCATAACCTTTAGTGCTGTTTCTGCACAACATACTAATTTCAATTCACAAAGAAACTGGTCTTTAAATAAGAAAGAAATAATGTTTGGCTTTGGAGCTACTCAATTTTTGGGAGACCTTGGAGGTTTAGATAGAATCGGAACAGATTATAGTCTTGCAGATATTGATTGGAGATCTACAGGAGTTGGAGGTATGATGGGGTATCGTTATCGATTTCATCCTTATTGGGCAACTACAACCTCTCTTAATATTGGATTATTGAAAGGTGATGATGCCTTGACAAATGAAATAATTCGAAATTCAAGAAATTTACATTTTAGATCTATTATTATTGAATTGCACCAGCGTTTGGAAATAATTGTTTTCGCGAATGAAAAACTAGGAAACAGATATAATCTTTCTAGACATTCTAAAAAAATGGGTGATCATAATTCTCAATTCTACCTTTTTGGTGGAGTCGGAATTTCTTATTTTAATCCTAAAGCAGAGTTTAATGATAAATGGATAAAACTAAGACCTTTGAGTACTGAAGGACAAGGGTTCCCTGATGGTCCTAAAAAGACATTGCCAGTAACATTGACAATTCCTTTTGGGTTTGGATACAGATGGGGTTTGAATAGAATGTGGAGAATGGGTATCGAAGCAACCTATGTGAAAACTTTCTCTGATTACATCGATGATGTTCATGGCAGTTATTATGATAGTGATTTTTTAGCAGCAAATGTTGGGACTGAATCAGAATATCTTTCTAACCCAAGTGGCGAAAATTCAGCTTGGTTCGCTTCTGGTCAGCAAAGAGGAGATGATGAAAAGGATGCTTACTTTTATGTTAACATTACTTTCTATAGAAACATTACTTACAAAGATTACGCAAAGCAAAGAAAAATGAACAAATGGAAAGGCCGCTACAAGTTCTGATCAATTGTTCATAATTCATGAAAGATATAAACGAGGTGGCTTTGGTCACCTCGTTGTCGTTTGTAACTTTGTATAAAAATAAATTGATGTATAAAATAGTTCGTTTCTTTCTCTTTCAATTCGATCCTGAAAAAGTACATTACTTTACTGCGAAAGCAATCAATGTCATGCTGAAATTTCCTGGTATGAAATGGATTTGGAAATCAATGTATCGTGTTTCAGATACTCGACTAGAAAAAGAAGTTTTTGGCATTAAATTTAAAAACCCCGTTGGTCTTGCTGCCGGGTTTGACAAGAATGCATCAATGTTTAATGATTTAAGTCACTGTGGCTTCGGTTTTATTGAAATAGGTACAGTTACACCAGTTGGACAAGATGGAAACCCTAAACCTAGATTGTTTCGATTAAAAAAAGACAGTGCTATCATTAACCGAATGGGGTTCAATAACAAAGGACTTGAGAATGCTATTAAAAACCTTAAGAAAAGAAATTGTGCTACTGTAATTGGTGGTAATATTGGAAAGAATAAAATTACACCAAACCAATCTGCTGCTGATGATTATATTGCAACATTCGAAGCACTGTTTCCTTATGTTGATTACTTCGTTGTAAATGTTTCATCACCGAACACACCTAACCTTAGAGCTTTACAAGAGAAAAAGCCATTAATGAAAATTTTGTCTTCGCTTCAAGAAATAAATAATGTGAAAGATAAAAGAAAACCTATTCTTCTTAAGATAGCACCAGACTTGAATAATAATGAATTGGATGATATTATAGAAATTGTACAGGAAACAAAAATTGATGGAGTCATAGCATCTAATACAACGATAGAACGTACAAATTTAAATGCTACGGAAAAAGAATTGGAAAACATTGGTGCTGGGGGTCTTTCTGGTAAGCCTGTTCGAGATAAAGCCACTGAAGTCATTTCTTATCTTGCAGAGAAATCAAATAAGTCATTTGCTATTATTGGTGTCGGTGGAATTCATTCCGCACAAGATGCTATTGAGAAATTTAAAGCAGGAGCTGATTTGATCCAGATTTATACGGGGTTTATTTATGAAGGTCCTGGATTGATAAAAAAAATAAACAAGGCCATTCTTGCAGAAAAATAATCTTAATTTTAGGTATGGATAAATTAAAATTAATTGAATGTCCAAGAGATGCGATGCAAGGGTTGCAAGATTTTGTTCCAACTGATACTAAAGCTGCTTACATCAATGAAATATTGAGTTGCGGTTTTGATACAGTAGATTTTGGTAGTTTCGTTTCTCCAAAAGCCATTCCTCAGCTTAAGGATACATCAGCTGTGCTTTCTAAGTTGAACATTTCTGACACAAAATTACTAGCGATTGTCGCAAATGAGCGAGGTGCTATTGACGCATGCGAATTCGATAGGATAGATTATTTAGGATTCCCTTTTTCAGTTTCTGAAGAATTTCAAAAGAGAAATACCAACTCTACAATAGACGAGTCATTTAAGCGTGTTGAGCGCATTAAGGAGATTACAGACAAGCATGGCAAAGATATGGTTTTATATCTCTCTATGGGCTTAGGAAATCCATATGGTGAAGAATGGCATCCTGACATTGTTACTGCATGGTCAAAGAAATTGAAAGATAAATTAGACATTAAAATTCAAGCTGTTTCTGATACCATTGGCTGCGGAACACCAGAATTGGTTAATTCTTTATTTTCAACCTTAATCCCTTCTATAGGTGATGTTGAATTTGGGGCACATTTACATGCTTTACCTGAAAACGCTAAAAAAATGATTAAATCATCTTATTCTGCTGGCTGCAGAAGATTTGACGTTGCGATTAAAGGGTTTGGAGGTTGTCCAATGGCAACTGATGATCTAACAGGAAATATGCCAACTGAAAAGATGTTGGAGTGGTTGAATGAGCATAACATATCATCAGGTATTAATGAACGGCAATTCGGCATAGCAATGGAGAAATCATTACAGGTGTTTCCGTAACTTTTGAGTTGTAATCAATTATGAATTCTATGAAATACTATTTAGGAATTATTGCTATCTTATTAATCACCTCTTGTCAGGATGAACAAGAGGTTAACGGTATAGATAAAAACGACACAGCTAATAATGTCACTATAGGAGAAATTAAACATTACGAGATTCTCTTTGACGAAACTGAGTTCCCTGATGATTCACATCAAACTTTGTTGAATGAATTGAACATTTGCGATTCAATTGGAGCAACTCCTTCAGGATGTTCACCCTGCATTGCTGAGAATTTCAAGTTATTAATGTACAAAAACGATAAAACGATAAACGATGCGTTCCTTTTACAAGTTAAAGCATTAACTATACTTAAAGGACAGAAGCGTCAACTCCCAATGCGGCATTTGATTATTTTTGAAAGAGAAAATGGTGTATTGGTAAAAGTGAATGGATTTCGCGGAAAATTGATTGCAACGAGAGAAAGTGATACAGAAGCCAAGGATTTAATTGTCCGGTTCTATGTGCCAGAAGATAAAGCATTTTTGAACTGCTTGTTCGTATGGACAGGGGCAAAATATCGTTTTCAATCTGTAGAAGCTATTGATGGTGCGGGAGGACAAGGCGCCGTTAAAGCCGAAGTGAAAGAAGAAGTCTCGAAAGAGGTATACCAAAGTTTAATTAAAAATTCTCTGTTATTTTGAAAATTGTAAAGGCAGCTGTCGTAAGTGTTTTTTTGTTATTCTCGTCATGTACCTCTAACGTAGAATTGATTCCAGTGAACTACTCTTCACTGTTTAACGA
>CAJQQA010000216.1 GCA_905480355.1 uncultured Flavobacteriales bacterium
TTGATAAGGTCGTTCCAATAATGGGACACTGGATTTCCGAATACGGCCTACAAGCAAGACATCATAGCCTTGATCCATCAAAAAAACACAAACCTTATTGACCCGCTGATCCGTATATAAATCGTTGGTAACAGATACAATAGCCTTTTTTGTTTTCGACATCAGTTCAAAAGTAATAGAATTCAGCGTTGTTTTCTATTATAACGTAATATGAGGTAGATATTATTTACTGACTCCAAAAAAATCAGTTTTACCGTAAAACTTATTAAAAAAAGACTTCAAAAAGTGTTTATTCGTTAAAAACAAAGGGACTTGATTGATTCTCCATACTAAAATACTATTTTTACATAAAAATGCATCGTATGTTAAAATCCATGACTGGCTTTGGAAAGGCTACTGGTACCTACCACACAAAAAAAATAACGGTTGAAATTCGCTCGTTAAATAGTAAGTCGTTGGATTTAAGTACACGAATTCCGTCGCATTTTAAGGAGCTGGATGCACATATGCGTAAGATGGTTCTTGCGACTTGTGGTAGAGGTAAAATCGACTTTGCATTAAGCGTAGATGTCGCAGAGGCTGAACAATCCAAATCCATCAATGAAAAAAAGGCAATGGCCTATTTCGATGAATTAAAAGCATTGGAAAAGGTTATCGGAGAAGAATCTTCAGATTATTTGTCAATGATACTTCGGATGCCGGATATTTATAGTTCTGTGAAGTCAGATTTGACAGAAGACGAAAAAGAAATCGTTTTTACTGTTGCCAAGGAAGCTATTGAAAGTTTAAACACTTTTCGAAGAAAGGAAGGGGAAGATTTACAACTCGAATTTCAAGAACGAATTGACGAAATTCGTTCATTTCTATTGGAAGTCCCAAAATATGAGCAAGAACGAATTGAAATTATTCGTGAGCGTATGAAAAAAGGTTTAGAAGAAATTCAATCGGGTAGTTATGACGATAATCGTTTTGAACAAGAAATGATTTTCTATATTGAAAAGTTAGATGTTGCTGAAGAAAAAATGAGGCTATCCAATCATTTGACTTATTTTGAAGAAACAATGATTTTGAATGAGTCTGGAAAGAAATTAGGGTTTATCGCCCAAGAAATTGGACGAGAAATCAATACCCTAGGAAGTAAAAGTAACCATGCCGAAATGCAAAAATTAGTCATTGGCATGAAAGATAATTTGGAAAAAATAAAGGAGCAAATATTAAATACACTCTAATAATTCGCACACTTGAGTATGTCGTTAAAAAATAAAGGTAAATGTGTCATTTTTTCAGCCCCCTCTGGAGCTGGTAAAACGACTATTGTTCATCATTTATTGAAACAAAACATCGGTCTTGAGTTTTCTGTTTCAGCTTGTAGTCGTGAACCAAGACCTGGAGAGACAGATGGGAGAGATTATCACTTTTTAGGCATCGATAAATTCAAGGAAAATATTGCGAATAATGAATTCGTGGAATGGGAAGAAGTTTATACCAATAATTTTTACGGCACCTTGAAAGCTGAAATGGAGCGTATTTGGAGTGAAGGAAAAGTAGTTGTTTTTGATGTAGATGTCATCGGTGGGCTCAATTTAAAAAAGCAGTTTCAAGACGATGCTTTTGCATTATTTGTTCAGCCTCCTAGTTACGAAGAGTTGGAAAAGCGACTGCGAGGACGTAGTACTGAGACAGAAGAAAAAATTAATCAACGCATGGAAAAGGCGCGCAAAGAGCTGGCTTTTGCATCAGAATTTGATACTGTTCTCATCAATGATAACCTTGAGGAGGCGTGTAATAAAGCTAAGAGTTTAGTAACTGACTTTTTAACGCAATAATGAAGGTAGGGCTCTTTTTTGGTTCTTTTAATCCAATCCATGTTGGACACCTCATCATTGCAAATTATATGGCTGATTACACTGATTTTGATGAGGTCTGGTTAGTTGTTTCTCCACAAAGCCCTCATAAAAAAAAGCAATCCTTATTGGACGATTATCATCGGTTAACTTTAGTGAAAATTGCGGTTGAAGATAATCAAAAATTACGTGCTTGTGATATCGAATTTGGATTAAGTAAACCAAGTTATACTGCCATTACCCTCGCTTATTTAAACGAAAAACATCCCAATTATTCATTCTCACTTATTATGGGAGAAGACAACCTTCGAACGTTACATAAGTGGCACAATTACGAAGAAATAATAGCCAATCATCACGTTTATGTGTACCCGCGATTATACACTCAGCAAGAATTAGAATCGGCGGCTCCCAAAATTGAATTGAATGAACATAAAAACGTTGTGAATTGTAAAGATGTACCCTTAATGAAAGTTTCTTCTAGCTTTATACGAAAGGCCATTCAAGACAAAAAAGATGTTCGGTATTTACTTTCTGAGCCTGTTTTTAACTATGTAGATGAAATGAATTTTTATCGGTAGTTTTTTTGATTCCTTATCCGAAAAGTTATTTGCCTATTTAATCCAACACCATTTCCGGCACATTCTCTGGCACTACCAAATTGCCTTCCGTTGCCTTAATAATGTCTTCTACAGAAACTCCTGGTGCTCTTTCTACTAAATGAAATTGCCCATCTTTGATATCCATTACTGCTAAGTTGGTCACCACTTTTCGTACACACTTTACACCCGTTAATGGTAAGGAGCACGATTTCAACAACTTCGATTGTCCCTGTCTATTTGCATGCATCATGGCAACAATAATATTGTCAGCAGATGCTACTAAATCCATCGCTCCACCCATACCTTTTACCATTTTGCCAGGAATTTTCCAATTTGCGATATCACCGTTCTGGGATACTTCCATCGCTCCGAGCACCGTCAATTGAACATGTTGGCCTCTAATCATTGCGAAAGATGTTGCAGAGTCAAAATAAGCCGCTCCTTTCAATGCGGTGATTGTTTGTTTACCTGCATTTATTAAGTCAGCATCCTCTTCTCCGTCCATAGGAAATGGTCCCATGCCTAGTATTCCGTTTTCGGATTGAAACTCTACTTCTATCCCTTTTGGGATATAATTCGCGACCAAGGTCGGGATTCCGATCCCAAGATTCACGTACCATCCATCTCTCAATTCTTGAGCAATTCGCTTTGCTATTCCTGTTTTATCTAAGCTCATGTTCTGCAGGTTTTAATTCGAATAAATCCGTTTTTATTTGTGATAGTTTGAACCAGTCAAGGTCCTCATTCCAAAGATAAACTTTTATTTCTTTTTCCTCTTCATGAATTGTGTCCATGACAAAATGATGTAAATAATCGTCGTCGATTAGTTTACTTTGATAGGTGGTTGCAAAAGTGTAATACAAATAACGACTATTAGACCCATCATTATTTGAGACAGTAACTATCAGGTGTAATTTATCTTTTGTATCTTTTGTTTTTAGGTGACCACTTGTAGTAATTTGGATGTTTTTTCCAAACAAACTATCAGTAGAGAATACAGCAATATTAAAAAACTCCCCTGAATGCTCAATTGATTCTGAGTTGATCGATTTGAGAATCACAAGATCAAGTTTTTCCTTGCGTTTATAAGCTATATAAGTTGATGGAAGGTGCATGTCTATCGTATCATATAATTTCAATATCTCAGGGTTCTTAAATGTGGTTGTTTTTGTAATCAACCAATCCGTTAAGGTAGTATTGTGATCATAGAACAATGCCACACTTTTCTTATTATCATAATGTGATTCTAAATAAGGCCAATTCCAATTCATAATTGGGTAAATCATAATACTTTCATCGGGTTGAATTTTATTCCGAACACGTTCAAAAAAAGCGAGATTCATTCTGTCATCCGGGGAGAATACCGAAGAGTGTAATGTCATATTTAGTATGAAAGTAATCGGGAAGAAGACTAGCCCCCACTCCAAATATTTCCCTATTTCAAAGCGATCAAACGCATGAAAGCAGAGAAATAGAAATAAAACAACCAAATACATTCCTGTTCTATCTTCAGGGTAATTTACTTCAAATAGTTTTGCTAAAATTACTATTCCAATAATGTTTCCGAAAAATAAACCCGAGTAAACAAGGTAAGCTTGCTTTGACCATTCAGTTCTTTTGTTCTTTCTTAAAGTGTGAATTGTAAACCCTATAAGAAGTGAAAAACAAATAGCAAAAACATACTTCAACCAGTCTGCATCAACAAAGAGGACATATCGGCTTAACGATTTACCCGTTACTTCCCATAAACCATCTAATGTTCCGTAATAAAGCGCCCCTAGCACCTTTAATTTCAAGCCATAATAAACGAAGGGTTGCAGGCACAAAAGAAAGAGAAAGTGCACTAGCCATTCGCGTATAATTCGTCCTCGTTCTCTTTTTTCTGACCCCAAGAATGGAAAAATAACAGCCATCCCAATAATAAGTAAACTGGAATTAACAAAAGTCAAATTTGCAGAAACACTTAATAAAAGAAATAAATAGGTGAAAATTAAATGTCGTAAAGAGAATTCATTGGTGTATTTCAAAAAATAAACAAGGGCCCACATGAAAAAGGCAAGAGAAAGACCGTAGCCTCTTAAATAGCCAAAATATTCTATAATGAATGGAATACTGTTGAGTGCTATAATACTCAAAACTCTTAAAGATAGCCGCTTAAACCTCTTCGTTAATTGATAAGTGGCGAAGAAGAAGCCGACATAAGCTAATAAGTTAGGAATTCTCAGCACAGAAATATTATCTCCGAATAGTTCGAACAAAAAATGGCCTAAAAAAGAATTGAGCAGATGATTATTTGCATCCCAAACAATGTTGTTTCCGATATAATCTCCATAGTAACAAAAGAACATATACGAAGCAATTTCATCGTGCAGCGTTTCATTGTAGACAACACGCAAAATCAAGTATACAAACACAAATAAAAAAAGGAATGCAAGCACTCCTTTGTAGATATAATTCTTGTTAGGCATAAATCAACTATGCTTTTTGTTGCACTGTTCGTTGTTCTATTCGCTTTTCAAATCTCTCCCCTTGGAAAATACGTTGAACAAAAATACCTGGTGTATGAATTTCATTAGGATCAAGCTCTCCCGCAGGGACTAACTCTTCAACTTCAGCCACTGTGATTTTTCCAGCCATAGCCATCATTGGGTTAAAATTTCTTGCTGTAGCTTTAAAAATCAAATTTCCTTCCGTATCACCTTTCCAAGCTTTAACAATTGCAAAGTCTGCTGTGAGTGCCGATTCTAGAATGTGGGGTTTCCCGTTAAAATCACGTACTTCTTTTCCCTCAGCGACCTCAGTTCCAAAACCGGCTGGGGTATAAAAAGCTGGTATTCCTGCACCCCCTGCTCTACATCTTTCTGCTAAAGAGCCTTGTGGAATAAGATCAACTTCCAATTCTCCAGAAAGCATTTGTCGTTCAAACTCATCGTTTTCGCCTACATAAGACGAAATCATTTTCTTGATTTGCTTTTCTTGTAAAAGTAAGCCCAATCCAAAATCATCAACACCTGCATTATTAGAAATACATGTTAATCCATTTACACGGAGCTTTACCAATTCTGCTATCGAGTTTTCAGGAATTCCACAAAGACCAAAGCCACCAAGCATGATGGTCATGTCGCTTTTAATTCCTTCTAATGCTTTTTCTACGTTAGTAACTACTTTGTTCATATTATATACCTAAATCTATGTCTACTTGATTGTCATCATCCCCACATTCAAATATTGTTGGGTCATACCCTATGGGTTCTTCAAAATCTTCTCTTGAAATTTTAATTTTTTTGTCTTTGTACACTTTTTGCATGTAATAACCGTAAATCGGTAACGCCATTCTGGCACCCTGACCCCACGTCATCGTTTTAAATCGAACAGCTCTATCTTCTGCGCCTACCCATATTCCGGTGACCAAATCAGGCGTTAACCCCATAAACCAACCATCAGAATTGTTCTGAGTTGTTCCTGTTTTACCAGCCATTGGATATTTGATGCCTCCCCATTTTCGAGGGCCTCGCAGGCTGGCACCGGTTCCAAACTGAACAACACCTTTCATCATTAGCAATGTTCTATAAGCAGTGTTTTCATTAAGCGCCTCATTGGCAACATAATCTGCACTGTAAATAACATTCCCATTTCTATCTTCAATTCTCAATATTGTTGTTGGTTTATTATAAATCCCTTGGTTGACAAACATTGCCTGTGCTGCTACCATTTCATACACTGATAAATCCATAATACCCAAGCACATCGAAGGAACTTCATCTTCTGGCCGAAGATTAATTCCAACACCTTTCAATACTTTCGAAATTGTTTTTGGACCAGAATAGCCCCCCATCTTTTTCATTACTCCTACCGTCATTGGATTGTTCGAGTTCGCAAGGCCCCATGCTACTGTCGGGTTACCACCACTTTTTGGTTTAATTTCACCTTTTGGACACCATTGCGTAGAAATTTCACCTTCTTGGCCATAAACATCAACACAGAAAGAAGAACCGTATTCGAATTTTGTGCATGGTTTTACAACACCCATGTCCAAAGCCGTTCCATAAACAAATGGTTTAATGGTAGATCCCACCTGTCGTTTACCCTGTTTTACATGGTCGAAGGCAAAATGCTTAAAATCAATTCCGCCCACCCACGCTTTTACAAAGCCTGTTTTCGGCTCTATTGACATCATTCCCGCACGAAGTATCCCTTTATAATATCTGATTGAATCATTTGGTGTTAGAAGTGTGTCAATACCACCATTCCAAGAAAACAGACGCATCGGCACAGGGTCATCAAAGCTTGCAATTATTGTTTTTTCAGAAACGCCCTGCCTTTTTAGCGCACGATATCTGTCAGAATTTTTTCTGCCTGAATTCATTAACGTTTCCGCAACTTTAGCAGAAATTCTATTTGTAAATGGGTACCTTTTTAAGTTCCTGTTGTTTTTCGCAAATTGTGGTTGTAAATCATCCTTCAAATGTTTTTTTAAGGCGTATTCCGCATGCTTTTGAAGTTGTATATTAATTGTAGTGTATATTTTTAAACCGTCTCGGTAAACATTATATGCTTCTCCATTTTCTTTCTTATACACTAAATCACCTTTCTCATCCTCCAGCTTAAACAGTTGTTTTAATTCTGAACGAAGAGATTCTCTAAAATACGGTGCCAAACCTTCTTTGTGATCTACGACCTGATAGTTGGTAACAATTGGAATAGTCTTTAAAGAGTCATACTCTGCCTGACTCATAAGGTTATTAAGAGCTTCATTTTCACTTTTTGAACTTTTTTTCCATTGAAAAAGAACTTGATTTCTTCTATTGATTGCACGCAAACTATCGGATATTCGTGCATCCAACATTTGCTGATTTGTTACATTTTCTTTAGCTAATTTATACCGTGACGCTACTATACTCCTATAATTTTTCACCTGATGGCCGTAAGGGTTATATAGGCCAGGGTTTTTGCACATTCCGATAAGCATCGCTGCCTCTGACTTTGTTAAATCAATCGGTTTCTTATTAAAATAAACCTTTGCTGCATTTTCAATTCCCACGGCATTATACAAAAAATCAAACTGATTCAAGTACATCGTAATAATCTCTTCTTTTGTATATCGTTCCTCTAATCGTATGGCAATAATGTTTTCTTTTACTTTTTCGCTTAGTCTTCTTAATTTACCATTCGATTGCGTTTCAATTGTCTTACCCTCTGCCTTTAGCCTTGCTTTTCTTTGACGTTCTTCAAGGGTGAAAATTAATTTTGCAAGCTGCTGGGTTATTGTTGATGCTCCTCCTCCTTTACCCATTTTTGCTATCGCTCTCCCTATTCCATAGAAGTCGACACCTGCGTGTTCCAAGAATCTTTCGTCCTCCGTCGCAATTAAGGCATCGAATACATAAGGAGAAATGTCCTTATATTTTGTTGTCGTTCTATTAACACTCCAATACCTTCCTAATTCTGTTTTTCCATCGTCAGCTAAAACAATAGAAGCTAATAGTTCTGGTGGATTTTCAAGTGTAGCTACAGAAGGTAATTCACTTTCTGGCTGAGAATAAATAAGAATTGTTATTCCCAAAATTGGAGATAGTGAACCTAACCATAATAAAACAGTGAGGATTCTTGTCATCTTTTTATTAAGAACGGGGTTCCCTTTTTTCTTATTCTTTTCTGCCATAAATGATTAAGTTCTTGTAAATGTAAAAAATATTTTGTCCAATTACTACAATGTAATTCTTGTCAATTGAGTACATCATTTCTTTGGCTGTCCAATTTTAACAAAATAAACATCATCATAGAAAATGACATCATAGACGAGCCTCCATAACTAAAAAAAGGTAATGGAATCCCAATAACAGGCGCAAACTCAATGTTCATACCAATATTTATAGCAAAATGATAGAATAAAATCATGGCAAACGCGTAGGCATAGACTCGATTAAAAATGGCTTTTTGGCGCTCAGCGATCATCACGATTCTTAAAATCACAAAAAGATATAAAATAACCAAAATGAGACTTCCTATAAAACCCCATTCTTCTGCAAAAGGACAGAAAATAAAATCTGTTTCACTTTCAGGAACATGATTTGTGCGAACACTTGATACAATGGCTTTGCGATATCCTTTTCCTACAAGTCCTCCTGATCCTACCGCTGCCATGGCCCGGTTTCTATTGTAGTCATCGCCATTAGGGTCCTCACGCAGACCAAGGACGAGTTCTATTCGTTCTTTCTGATGGCCTGCTAGTTTCTGAAAACCATAATTCACCACCGAGGTTAGGGTTACAGAAAGTACGAAGGCAATGACGGAAATTGTTAATGCCCGGTTACGGTCTCTTCGTGAAAAGATCATTCTCATGAAAAAATAACCCGCTGCGCAAATCACAAATAGAAAGAAAAACACTCCCCAGTAACCATCAAACTCTACACCAATGAAACCCAGTGATATTATTGAGCCACTAAACAACAATGTCGTCACACTCAATACTATCACCACAAATAAAATTGGTATGAAATGAGTCCCAATCCAAGTTTGCTTAAAATGTAATCCTTTAATTGGCATAGCGTTTAAGATTGGTAAAATTAATGGGTCATACGAAATGCCTTCTCGATAAAGCACGAATAAAAAAGCAGTAAACACCACAAAAGTACCAGCATCGGGCTGCAATAAAATCAGGATCATAGGAAGAAGAATAATTCCATTTGCGGCAAGAACTGTCCTTCGTGATTGTTGTTTTATTTTCGCCGTACTTAAAAACTTTGCAAGCAAAATTGCCGTCCCTATTTTTGCGAATTCAGCAGGTTGAACTCCCATAGACCCCAACCCCAACCATGCCCTAGCTCCATTAACAGGAGGCATAAATAAAACAATAATCAATAGACTCAAGACAAACAAATAAATGGGAACAGCAAACTTTCTATAGATGTCAGAGTCAATTAAAAAGACCATTAAGCCTAACAATAATGAAATTCCTAACCACATTATTTGTTTTCCATACTTTTGGGAAAAATCAAAAATGTTAGGATGTTCAGAGTTGAAGGCAACGGAATAAACCGTGCCAATTCCCATAATTAACAAAAGAATATAGGCTACAAAAAGTGGCCAATCAAAATTCCCGATGACGGATTGATTCTTTCTCACCTTTCCTTTTTTAAGAGTATTGCGTCTAAAATTCGCTGTTCTTTTGGAGAGGGTTTCACTTCTCCATAAATATATTGTTCAATCATTAAGCTAGCTACAGGGGCAGCCCATGTTCCACCGCCCCCACCAGCATTCTCTATAAATACAGATAATGCAATTTTTGGGTTATCCATCGGTGCAAATGCAATAAAAACGGAATGGTTTCTTAATTTTAATTGTCCCCTATAATTTTCTACAGTTCCCGTTTTTCCGCAAACTTCAACCCCCTCAACTCGCGCTCTTCTCGCTGTGCCTCCTAATTCATAAACTACTCTTCTCATTCCTTCTATAACAGGAGTAAAATGTCTTCTCTCCACCATTGTCTGATGTTTAACTAAATATTCTTCTTTTGGGCCATCCCCATTAAGTTTTTTAACAAAGTGCGGTGTATAATACCAGCCTCTATTTGCCATGATCGCGGCTACATTAGCAAGTTGAAGTGGTGTTAGTTGAACCTCTCCTTGCCCAATCGATATGGAACGAATTGTCGAGAATTTCCATTTGTGATGACCGTACCATTTATCATAATACTTCGAATCGGGAATAACCCCTGAACGAAGTCCTGTAATGTCAGTGTCAAGGCGTTTTCCTAATCCAAAACTGTTTAAGTATTTCGCCCATCTATCCAAACCATACTCGGAGTCTTTATAGCTGCTTTTGTACTTTTTTTGTTGTATTATTTTTCGTGTGACAGCATAATAATAAGGGTTACACGACATCTTAACAGCATCTGTAACATTAGACGCCGACGGATGATTGTGGCACCCAACCACACTTTTATTGCAAGGGAATCCAGAGTTGACATCAATTACTCCTTCTTGTAAGCCAATAAGAGATTGTAATAGTTTAAGCGTAGATCCGGGCATATACTCAGACGCTAAAGGTCTAGGGAACAATGGCTTATCGGGATTTGCTAACAATCCTGGATAATTCTCTCTAATTTTTCTGTTACCAACAAGTAAGTTTGGATCATAGTTAGGGGATGATATGAGCGCAAGTATTTCTCCTGTACTCGGTTCTATCGCAACAATACAACCCCGCTTATTCTTTAATAATTTTTCTCCATACGCCTGTAAATCGATATCAATGCCAAGCATAATCGGGTCAGCTTGTAACGCTATTGTGTCGTATTTTCCGTTTTCAAAAGAGCCAACAACATTATTCATTGCTGAGGTAACAATGTATTTTATCCCTTTTGTACCTCTAAATTCCTTTTCATAAAATCGCTCAATTCCAGACCTCCCTATTCTACTTCCTGGTTTATAAAACTTGTCTTCATCGACCTCTCGCTGATTCACTTCCGCGAGATAACCCAAAATATTTGCGCCATTCGAATAAGGATAATTTCGCATGCTTGTCACCTCTTTATAGAATCCTGGAAAGTTATCAAGATGGGGAGCAATCTTGACCATTTCGTCTGCGGTAAGTTCTTTGATAAATGGATATGGCCGTATACTTTGATAATTAGACGTTGTTTTACCTGAGTGTTTATTGTAATATCTCCCTTCTCCTTTAACAATTTGAGCAAACCGCTCTCTAATCTCCAATTCGGTCCAACCAATCAATTTAGCAAAAGCTACAGTGTCTAATTCTGTGATGTTTTTTTGAACCATCATTAAGTTGTAGTATGTCTTATTAGAGACAATTTTCTTCCCATTTCGGTCAAAAACAACCGCTCTAGGAGGTGTTATTTCTCTTCTTTTCTCTGCAATCTGTTGGGCTCTCAACGACCATGTGTCATCAACAACTTGCATGTAAAACAATTTAGAAGCGTATAAAATCCCCACTAGAGTAAATATGATTACAAAGACATACTTTCTCCCGTCAAAGTTCATTTAGTGTATTGTTTATTGACGAATAAGTATTGTAGAAGAACGCATAGAAAAAATGAAAGAGGAAGGCTATAAACCGTCTTTTGCAAAACGTATCCCATGTCATTTAACTTGAACATTTCAAGAAGGTAAAACCAAAAATGATGGATTAAAAGAAGTGAGCCAAATGATTTGATGAACCACCCGTTTCCCATGTTTAATACTGTTGGTTCTAGCAATAAATCGTAACCCTCTCGCGAATCAAACAACTTAAAGATTACAGGACGCAAAAATGAAAAAACCAATAAAGAGGAAGTATGTAGCCCAAAGGTGTTTGAAAATGCATCAATACAAATTCCCAATGTGAAAGAAATCGCCAATAGAGATAGAACACCTGTGTCAAAGGAAAGTAGCATAATAAACAATGGATAAATCATCAACTGAATACCAAATCCGATTTCAATTTGATTCAAAATTAGGGTTTGCACCAATAAGAAAAGTACAAATCGTAGGCTGTTTTTTAGTAATTTATTCATTCTTGATCTTCGTAGTCGGTCTGTTTTTCTATGTCTCTCTGCTCATCGAGTAACAAGTTTTTAATTATATATACATTTTGAACTTTTCGGAAATCTTCGGCAAAAATCATTGTAAGATCCCAAAGAGACTCCCCTTCAACGACTTCAACTCTGGATATCTTTCCTACGGGTAAACCTCTAGGGAAAATCCCTCCTCCTCCTCTGGTAACTACTTTAGCCCATTTTTTTATTTTTAAATCATTTGATACGCCTGTCATTGATCCTTTTCTTGCATTGACTCCATCCCATTCTAAAAACCCTTGTTGTCCAGTTTTTTCTAACATGATGCTCGTATTCAATTTCTTTGTTAAACAAGTCTTTATAACTGCATAATGTTCACTTGTGTTATGAATTACTCCAACAATTCCATTTGTTGAAAAAACGCCCATTCCTCTTTTAATGCCCTGAGAGCTCCCAATATTCAAGGTGAAATAATTTTCTCTTTTAGAATGAGTGGAGTTAATTATAATTCCTGGAATATATTCATACTGTTGGCGGTGCAACGTGTCATCAATTTTGACCAGTTTACCTTCTAGCTTAATAAAACTCTTAGGCAATTCCTCTAATAATTCAATATTCTCTTTTTGTAAGCGGACATTATTCTTAGAAAGATTAAAATGCTTTGTAATGCCATTTCTTGCTTCTAAAATTGACCCTTGAATTGATGCGGCAGTTGTTAGGTATTGCGTTCTTGGAAACTGTACAAAAGTAAAGTACAAAGAAAGTGCAATTCCTTGCAGTAATGCAAAAATCAAGACGTTACGAAAGTGTTTTATGAATGCAATAAAATTGCGCATACACAAAAATAATAAAGTCCTGTTAACAGGGTGTAATAAAAATAATTAAAGCTTGGGTTTGCTTAATCTTTTATTAAGAAAAGGAATCTGTCGAGGTTTTTAAGTGCAATACTTGTTCCTCTTGCTACGGCTCTTAATGGATCTTCTGCAATATGAACAGGAAGACGCGTTTTCATTGAAATTCGCTTATCAAGACCTCTGAGCATTGATCCGCCACCAGCAAGGTAAATTCCTGTTTTGAATATATCAGCAGAAAGTTCTGGTGGGGTTAACTCCAAAGCGTTCATAATTGCCTCTTCAATTTTAGTAATTGTTTTATCCAAAGCATGTGCTATTTCAGTGTAAGATATAACAATTTCTTTTGGAATTCCCGTCATCAAATCTCGTCCTTGAACGGCATAATCAGATGGTGGATTCTCTAATTCTGGCAAAGCAGCACCAACATTTATTTTAATTTCTTCCGCAGTACGTTCACCTACAAGAATGTTGTGCTGACGCCTCATGTATTCTTCTATGTCTTTAGTGAAATCATCACCTGCAACGCGTATTGAGCGATCACAAACAATTCCTCCTAAGGCGATTACCGCAATTTCAGAAGTTCCTCCGCCTATATCAATAATCATGTTACCCATTGGTTCTTGAACATCGATACCAATACCAATAGCAGCAGCCATTGGTTCATGGATTAGATAAACCTCTTTTGCGCCAGCATGTTCTGCAGAATCTCTTACGGCTCTTTTTTCTACTTCCGTAATCCCAGAAGGGATGCAAATTACCATTCTCAATGACGGGTTAAAAAGACTTTTTCCAGTTCCAATCATTTTGATCATCCCTCGAATCATTTGTTCCGCAGCTTGAAAATCAGCAATTACACCATCTCTTAAAGGTCGAATCGTTTCAATCAACTTATGGGTTTTTCCATGCATTTGTTGTGCCTTTTTACCAATAGCAACGATTTCCCCAGATTGAATGTTTTTTGCTACGATTGAAGGCTCATCTACAACCACTTTATCATTCATGATAATTAGTGTGTTTGCTGTTCCTAAATCGATCGCTATTTCTTGTGTTAAGAAGCTAAATAATCCCATAATTTTCTTCGGCGATGAATGTTCTGTGTAATATTAGTTTTTTTCTTGTTGAAAACCTCAATAATTTACAAAAATTGAAGTAAAACATATATTTTAATGCTTAAAATGTCTAATTCCTGTAAAAACCATCGATATATCGTTAGCGTTACAATAATCTATCGACAATTGATCTTTTATTGATCCTCCCGGTTGAATTACCGCCTTAACTCCTTCTTTTCCAGCTATTTCAACACAATCTGGAAATGGGAAGAATGCGTCTGATGCCATTACAGCTCCTTTCAAATCAAACTCAAAAGATTGTGCTTTTTGTATCGCGTGATTCAAGGCGTCAACTCTAGAAGTTTGTCCTGTTCCGCTCGCTACAAGCTGTTTATTTTTAGCAATAACTATTGTATTCGATTTTGTATGTTTTGCCAATTTATTTGCAAATAATAAATCTTCAATCTCTCTATCCGTTGGTTTCTTATTTGTGCTGTTTTCCAACAATTCCTTCGTTTCAGAAACCCTATCCTTGTCTTGTTCTAAGACCCCATTTAAAATTGTTCGGTATTGACGTTTAGGTAACTCAATTGATTTTTGAACAAGAATTATTCTATTCTTCTTACCTTTTAGAATTTCGAGTGCTTCTGCTTCATATGATGGTGCAATGACAACCTCGCAAAAAAGTGTGCTAATTTCATTGGCTGTGGCAACATCAAGACGTTTATTACTAATTAATATCCCACCAAAAGCACTAACAGGGTCTCCTGCCAGTGCATGAAGATAAGCTTGATGAATTGTTTCTCTTGATGCAAGCCCACAGGCGTTATTATGTTTTAAAATTGCGAAAGTTGGGCCATCATTCTTAAATTCTGCCATAAGATTAACTGCGGCATCAACATCCAATAGATTGTTGTACGATAATTCTTTGCCCCATAGCTTATCAAAAATAAGATCTAATTCTCCATGAAATATTCCTTTTTGATGAGGATTTTCTCCATATCGTAATGTTTGATTCGAGGAAATACTTTGTTTAAATGTTTCTTTCTTATCGTTGTTGAGGTAATTAAATATATGAGCATCATAATGAGAGGAAACATCAAATGCATCTCGGGCGAAATCCTTACGATCTCCCAAAGAAGTTGAACATTCATTCTCACTAATCATTATTAAAAACGATTCGTATTGCTTTTTCGAAGAAATAATAGCCACATCTTTATAGTTTTTTGCAGCAGCACGAATTAAAGAAATTCCGCCAATGTCTATCTTTTCAATTATATCAGCATGTTCCGCTCCAGAAGCAACAGTGTCCTCGAATGGGTATAAATCAACAATGACAACATCTAACTCTGGTATTTCAAACTCGGCAATTTGCTTTTGATCTGATTCAACATCTCTACGCGTTAGAATTCCTCCAAAAACTTTTGGATGCAATGTTTTTACCCTACCCCCTAAAATAGATGGATACGAAGTTAGGTCTTCAACTCGAACTACAGGAATTTTAAGTTCTTCAATGAATTTTTGTGTTCCACCAGTCGAATATATTACGACTTTATTCTTGTGGAGTTCTTCTACAATTGGCCCTAAACCAGCCTTGTCAAAAACTGAAATTAATGCTGATTTAATTTTTTTGCTACCTTTCATTTCTGTGGTGATTTGTGTTTATTTTAGAAAGTGCAAAAATACATCAAATTTGTGGATTCAATTGATTACAATTCAACAAAATGAGTATCGTTTTCAATTTAATATTCTCCGCAAGTATTCTTTGATAAAGCGATTAGTTCTTGACCTATTGGCTTTTTGGGTTTCAGTAAAATATGCTCACAACTCTACCGCGGCAAATTTAATTTGTCCTGTAAATTGCCTTTTTTTGACAAAAGCGATAGCAGCGCTTATTTTTATTAAAAAACCGCACTTACAATTAATGGAATTCCGTTCGATAATTCGTTCCTTAATCTCGAAATTCTTTCAATATTAAGCCTTAAAATTTTAAAAAAGTTAATAAAAATACAATTGAAGTTTGTTAAGTCTTATTAAACAGCTAATTTTGTTTGTAGAAATTAAAGATGTCAGAATATAAAGCCGGTCCATATTTAAGTCAGATAAACACCCCTGATGATCTTCGAAACAACTTTTCGATAGATGATCTTCCAAAGGTGTCTGAAGATGTGCGTCAATTTATTGTGGATGTTATCTCTGAAATTGGAAATAGTCATTTTGGGGCAAGCTTAGGTGTTGTAG
>CAJQQA010000217.1 GCA_905480355.1 uncultured Flavobacteriales bacterium
GTTAGAAAAGTCGTACCAAGTCTAAATGCCTCATTTGTAGATGTAGGATACGAAAAAGATGCATTTTTGCATTATTTAGATTTAGGTCCTCAGTACACTTCACTTAATAAGTTTTCTAGAGAAACATTGCGTGACAAGCAAAATGTTGCCGATCTTCAATATTTTAAATTGGAGAAAGACATTCCGAAGGATGGTAAAATTAGTGATACCATATCCGCATCGGCACCTATATTAGTTCAGGTGGCCAAAGAACCAATATCATCTAAAGGCCCTCGTCTAACCGCAGAGATTACACTAGCTGGTAGATTTTTGGTTTTAGTTCCGTTTTCAAACAAAGTTTCTATATCTCAAAAGATAAAGGACAATAAAGAGAGAGATCGCCTAAAAGACGTAATGCGTCAGGTTAAACCGAAAAATTTCGGAGTAATCATACGTACTGTTGCTGTTGGTAAAAAACTTGAATTGTTGGAGCAAGACCTCAACAACCTTTTGGACAAATGGAAAACAATCCATGATAATTTAATCAATGCAAAACCGCCAAAAAGAGTGTTGGGCGAAATCAATAAGACATCGTCGATTCTTCGTGATTTACTAAATGCAAGTTTCACAAATATCCATGTGAATGATGGAGATACTCATGCTTCACTAAAAAAGTATGTAGCTGACATTGCTCCTGGACGAGAAAAAATCGTAAAGAAATATGATGGCAAGCTTGATATTTTTGAAAAATTTGGAATTAACCGTCAGATTAAAGCTTTGTTTGGTAAGAAAGTTCCTTTGCCTAGTGGGGGATATTTAATTATTGAACATACTGAAGCAATGCATGTTGTGGATGTAAATAGTGGAAATCGTAAAGGAGCCACAGGACAAGAGAACAATGCGTTATCCACAAACTTAGAAGCAGCCGTTGAAATTGCACGTGTAATGCAGCTAAGAGATATGGGCGGTATAGTTTGTATCGATTTTATTGATATGCATGAAAAGGCAAATAATAAGGCGCTTTTTCAGACGATAAAAACGGCCATGCAAACTGATCGAGCCAAGCACAATATACTTCCTCCATCTAAGTTTGGTGTTGTTGAAATCACACGTCAAAGAGTACGTCCACAAACGAACATTGTAACGGCTGAGTCATGCCCAACTTGTAAAGGAACAGGTGAGGTTCAGGCATCAATATTAGTAGCAGAGGAAATAGAGAATAACCTAGATTATTTAATTAATCGAAAGGAAAAGGAAATTTCTTTGCTTGTGCATCCATACTTAGCATCATTCTTTACTAAGGGAGTCTTTTCTATTCAAATGAAATGGTTTCTAAAGTATAAAAAATGGATCTCTGTTCGTGGATTATCGTCACAACATTTACTTGAATATTCTTACGTAGATAAGAAAAATAATGAGATTACACTCTGATGAATTCATCAGAGTGTAAATACTCTTTTCTTGAGGCGAAAACTAAAATTGAAGCCTATTGTGCCTATCAGGAAAGATGCTCTTCCGAGCTTGAGAAAAAACTCTATGATTGGGGTATTGATAAGGAGGATCAAAGTCGACTTCTGTCTGATTTAATTTCAAATAATTTTCTTAATGAAGAGCGTTTTGCCCTTGCCTTCGTATCGGGTAAAGTGAACATTAAACGTTGGGGCAAAATAAAAATTCGCCAGCACTTGAAACAAAAGAGAATCTCGGATTACTCCATCAAAAAAGGGTTAGAATCAATTAGTGAAGAGGTTTACATTAAAAACGCAGCTGATTTAGCTGAAAAGAAATTCTCCTCTCTTTCTAGAGAGAGAGAAAGCTATGCTAAAAAAGTAAAAGTATATCGATTCCTTTCTTCAAAAGGATATGAGACGGATATTATTCGAGAGACCGTAGACCCTTTGTTTAATTAATTTAGGCCGTCTGTTCTTTAGTTGAACCCTTAGTGCGATGATATTCTAGGAAGCCCCCATAACTTTAATCTTCCTTTACATTTAACAAAGTATTCAAAATGTCATGTTTTATTGGATGACTATTCTTTTATTTTCTTGTATGATATCGCCTAACTTATTAAAATAAATAACTTCAATAGTATAAACTCCACGACTTAAATTCAATTTGACAACTCCAAAGTTTTGATTTTGAAAGAAATCAGAGAATACTATTTTTCCTTTTAAATCAGTAACTGATAGTTGAAAGAAAGGTATGTTAGTTTCTTTAAGTTTAATTGTGATATCTGAGCCAGGGATAGTTGGATTGGGATAGACTCCAATGCTAGCATCATTATTCGTTTGTTGTATAGCTCTATTGAAATCGAATAAAAACAGTCCATGATGACGATCAGAGACTATAATTCTTTCTGAAGGCAATTCTGAGTAGACTCCCCAAGCACCATTTCCCTGAAAAGAAACTTCTTCAGGATAAGTATCGTAATGAGCAACTTCTTCTAATGTTGGCGAATTTAGATTGTATATTCGAAGGCCTAAATTATAATAGGCGCAAAAAACAAAATTGTCACTTACCATTAAATTGTGAGGAATGCTATTATCGATAAAATCAGTGCCAAATTTATTCTCAATGGATACTGTATTATCGCTAGATACTTCACATCGCTTAAGTCGTTTTCCATTTGTTTCATCAGCGAAAACATAATTGTTGCCATCAGGACTTAACCAACCTTGATGATTGTAGCCTTGATCTTGATAGATATTTAGATTCTGAAGAAAAACAGGGCTATTGGGAATGCTAAAATCATAGACCCGCAAACCATCAAATCCACAATTTAGATAAGCGATGTTGTTTCGGACAAATGCATCATGGACTTCATTTATGTCATTAGGACCTGTAAATAATAGAACTGGAAGCACAGGATTTGTAACAGAATATACTTGCATTGAAATCAATGCTTGTGGAATGCCACTAACATTTGGTGTAACAGCACATACATACATTAATTCATTTTCTTCGTCAAAGAAAAGATTATGTACACGTGCAAAACTGGAGTCATTCTCCATGACAACATGCGCAGAGTCTGGCAAATAAGACAAGTCAATTATCTGAAGGCTACTTGCTCCTTCATCACAAACAGCATATAAGTAATTCTTAAATACTTTAATGTCGCGATGAACTACAGACATCGAACTAAATTTACCGCGAACAAAATCGACCTCGGTAAGTGTTGCATCATCGTTTATTTTTAAAAAATGAATACCTTCCGTTGATCCAACAAGCGCATATTCAATCCCATTCTGTTCGTAACCCCAGCAATCATTATATTTTGCTTCTGAAGAATTAGAAACAAGAGAGCTGTCCTGCCAATTATCTAATAGTTCAACGTTATAATAATCTTGTCCAAAAACCACTACAGGAATGAGTAGATTCAAGCATAGACCAATTGAAAATATTGAAGTAAATCGTCTCAAATTGTTTAAAAATTGTTAACGTAAAGTTAAAATAATGAAATGAATTAAGATTGATTTTTATGGAATCTGTTTTTTGCTTATTTTAGCGTGACTTAAATTAAATGGTGATCGATTCAATAGTTATAGTACCCACTTTCAATGAGAAAGAGAATGTTGAGAAAATGGCAAGAAAAGTAATGTCTTTGGACAAACACTTTGACTTGTTATTTGTTGATGATTCATCACCAGATGGCACTGCCGATATTATCCGAGAATTGCAAAAAGAGTTTGTAGGAAGAATTCATTTGGAAGTAAGAAAAGGTAAGTTGGGTTTAGGTACTGCTTATATTCATGGATTTAAATGGGGGATTCAGCGTAAATACGATTACATTTTTGAAATGGACTGTGATTTTTCTCATAACCCTGAGGACTTAATTCGCTTGTACGAATCGTGTATAAATGGAGTAGATTTAAGTATTGGCTCGCGTTATGTCAAAGGTGGCAAAATTACTAATTGGCCCATGAAAAGAATCCTAATGTCATATTTTGCGAGTGTATATGTTCGAATG
>CAJQQA010000218.1 GCA_905480355.1 uncultured Flavobacteriales bacterium
AAAACACCTGTGAAAATAGTTGTGCTTAATAATGAGTTTTTAGGGATGGTTCGTCAATGGCAAGAATTGTTTTTTGATAAACGCTATGCGTCTACTACAATGATTAATCCAGATTTTCAGACCATTGTCAAAGGATACGGAATAGAATGCAGGAAGGTCACCAAAAGAGAAGAATTAAATAATGCAGTAGCTGAAATGTTGAATCATGAAGGAGCTTATTTTCTTGAAGTGAAAGTAGGGAAAGAGAACAATGTTTTTCCAATGATAGAAACTGGCGCATCGGTATCTGAAATAAGACTTAAATAGAATTAGAAATGAAAAAGAGATATACCATATCTATATTTACAGAAGATCAAGTTGGTCTATTAAATCGAGTAACGATCATCTTTACACGACGAAAAATAAATATTGAAAGCATTGCAGCTTCGGAGAGTGAAGTTGAAAATGTACATCGCTACACAATTGTCATCAGCGAAAATGAAGACCTTGTCAAAAAAGTTGTACTGCAACTCGAGAAGCAAGTAGAAATTATTAAAGCAGTTTATCATTTAGAGGAAGACATAGTTTATCAGGAGATAGCTTTGTATAAGGTTCCTACAAATGTTTTAACATCCGGAAATGAAGCGGAGAAGATCGTTCGTGCTCATTATGCTCGCGTACTTTCAGTTGAATCCAATTTTACAGTATTGGAAAAAACCGGACATAAAGAAGAAACACAAGCACTGTTTAATGAATTAGAACCTTTTGGAATTTTGGAATTCGTTCGATCTGGACGAATTGCTATTACTAAACCAATGAAGACATTGACCTCTATCGTGGAGGAAATGGAAAACCAAATCAAAGAAAATTAAGATGAAGAATTACTTTAATACATTATCACTTCGAGAGCAACTTGAGCAATTAGGGAAATGCGACTTGTTAAAATCGTCAGAATTTAAAAATGGAATAGATTGCCTGCGAGGGAAGAAAATTGTTATTGTTGGGTGCGGCGCACAAGGCCTGAACCAAGGATTAAATATGCGTGACTCGGGATTGGATATTTCTTATGCTTTGCGTGATTCAGCAATTAGTGAAAAGCGTATTTCATATCAAAATGCAAGCAAAAATAATTTTGAAATTGGAACCTATTCTGAGATGCTGAAGGATGCAGATCTAGTGATCAATCTAACGCCAGATAAGCAACACACTTCTGTAATCAATGCGGTGATGCCTTTAATGAAAAAAGGAGCAACATTGTCTTATTCACACGGTTTTAATATTGTTGAAGAAGGAATGAAAGTAAGAAAAGACCTCACTGTGATAATGGTAGCTCCTAAGTCTCCAGGTTCTGAAGTGAGAGAAGAATATAAGCGAGGATTTGGTGTTCCAACTCTGATAGCAGTTCATCCTGAGAATGATCCGAGCGGAATTGGTTATGAGCAAGCTAAAGCTTATGCAGTAGCCACTGGTGGTCATAAAGCGGGTGTACTGAATTCATCTTTTGTAGCGGAAGTAAAATCCGATTTAATGGGAGAACAAACAATTTTATGTGGTGTTCTTCAGTCAGGTTCGATACTTGCATTTGACAAGATGGTTGAAAAGGGAATTGATACTGGTTATGCCGCTAAATTGGTTCAATATGGCTGGGAGACTATTACAGAAGCACTAAAGCATGGGGGACTCACAAATATGATGGATCGTTTATCAAATCCGGCAAAAATTGAAACTTTAAGATTGTCAGAAGAGTTGAAGGAAATAATGGCCCCGTTATTTAATAAACATATGGACGATATTATGTCTGGTGCATTTTCTAAAGGAATGATGAAGGATTGGGATAATAATGACATTAATCTATTAAAATGGAGAAAGCAAACAGGAGAAACAGATTTTGAAACAACCTCATGTACTGAAAACGAAATCTCAGAACAGGATTTTTTTGATCACGGAGCATTGTTAGTTGCGTTTACAAAAGCGGGAGTGGAACTTGCTTATGAAACAATGGTGAAGTCTGGGATTAAAGCGGAATCTGCTTATTACGAATCTCTGCACGAAGCACCGTTGATTGCAAATACAATCGCAAGAAAAAAATTGTATGAGATGAACCGAATCATTTCGGACACTGCAGAATATGGTTGTTATTTATTTGACCATGCTTGTAGACCACTATTGAACCAATTTATGGCTAGCGTTGATGTCAATGTAATAGGGGTGTCTTTTTCTATTGATAATCAGGTCGACAATGTATCGTTAATTGCAGCAAATCGATCAATTCGTAATCATCCAATAGAAAAAATTGGAGAATCTCTTCGTGACGCTATGACGAATATGAAAAGGCTTTAGTTATGGATTCATTTAATTTAAACAATGTCAAAGAAGCTGTATCACTTTTGAGTGATGTAGTTTCCAAGACTCCACTTATGCGGAACGTTCATAAGTCAAACGACTTCGAAGCAAATGTATACTTCAAAAGAGAAGATCTGCAACAAGTTCGTTCCTACAAAATAAGAGGGGCATATAATAAAATATCATCTTTAACTGATGATGAGCTTGCAAGAGGTATAGTTTGTGCGAGTGCAGGGAATCATGCACAAGGTGTAGCTTATTCTTGTTTTATGAAGAAAATTAAGGGAGTTGTTTTTATGCCGACTCCTACACCTAAACAGAAAATCGAACAAGTTAAAATGTTTGGTGGAGATTGGGTTGAAATCATATTAGTGGGGGACACTTTTGACGATGCTTCGGCAGATGCTATTCACTATTGTGAGGCACATCAAATGAATTTCATTCATCCTTTTGATGATATAAAAGTAATTGAAGGTCAAGCTACTATTGCATTGGAGCTAATAGATCAAGCAATTGAACCAATTGATTTTTTATTTTTACCAGTTGGCGGGGGAGGTTTGGCTTCTGGAGTTTCAAGTGTCTTTAGAATGTTATCTCCAGAGACTAAAGTTATTGGAGTAGAACCAACGGGAGCGCCATCAATGTCGACATCAATTTTAAATGGTGTAAATACTAAATTGGATCAAATAGATAAATTTATAGATGGCGCATCTGTTCAAAAAGTAGGAGATTTGAATTTTGAGTTATGCAAACGCAATCTCAATGAAATGATAACTGTTGATGAAGGGAAAGTTTGCCAAACTATTCTCGATCTATACAACAAGGATGCAATTGTTGTGGAGCCAGCTGGAGCATTAACTGTTTCTGCTTTGGATCAATATGGAGAACAAATCAAAGGTAAAAATGTAGTTTGTCTAATTAGCGGAAGTAACAATGATATTATACGGACTGAGGAAATAAAAGAACGTGCCCTAATCTATTCAGGTATAAAGCATTATTTCATCGTTCGATTTCCCCAAAGAGCTGGAGCATTGAAAGAATTTATATCAGAAGTCTTAGGTCCTAAAGATGACATTACGCATTTTGAATACTCTAAAAAACACAATAGAACATCTGGTCCGGCCATAATAGGATTGGAATTAGGTAGTGAAGAAAAAATAGATTCAATTATGGATAGAATGAATACACTGAGATTTCATTGGGAATATTTAAATGATAACAATGACTTGTTTCAGCTATTAATCTAGTTCTTATATTAGACTAATAATGAAAATAACAAAACCTCAATGCATTGGAACATTGAGGTTTCTAATTTGGTGAAGTCGGAGGGTTACTTATCGAACTTTTTGGAGGAGAATTTGGAGTTGTTAATGATGGTCATTCCGACTAGATAATTAATGGACTTCCTGTCCGTTACTTTACTTCATATATTCCTGCCAATGAATTAAAACATATTTGACACGATTATTCTCTTTTCTTTCGATAAAGCCGAATTCATAGCAAAACAAATAGACCTCATTTTTTGAGTTTTTCCAGTAATTAGTGAAATACTTTGGATTAAAACCTTCGTTCAATAAAATCTCTTTTCGAACCGTAGCCTTTCCAGATTTATTAAAGTTTTTTAAAATTCTTCTATTCAACTTTAACTGATTATCAATACGGTTATACAAATTTGCTTCCTTGTCCTGGCTCAATTTATAATGATGCGCAGATTTACAACTTGGATTGCAAAATACTTTATCAGTTCTTCCTTCAAGTTTTTCATCACAATACAAGCACACTTTCATGTTAATCGTTTATTATGCGTTAGTTATACGTCTAATCTAATGATTAAATTGTAATATGTATTATTAAATAGCTGATATTTGGATAACTATGAAAGGAAAAAGAATAAATATCGACTTAAAGCATCTATTGATAGAAGAATCAAAATTCATTGGTTTAAAATATTATCCTAACCCGACAGTTGATGCCATTGTTGGTTCATTGAATAACGTTAAATGGAGTGATACATATTCAATGAATTATATCCCAAACAACAAAGAGAATTTAGACACTGTTTTCAAGTTATTTAAAGGGGTAGCCTGGATAAACTCAGGGCACTTCTTCAATAACAAACCAATTCATATTGGTGGAGACTCTGTTAACATGGATTCTTTTAGACAGCGCATTGTTACTGACGATTATCGTACTTGTCCAGAAGATTTTTTTCGCAAACTTGAAATTAAAAAGTATTCCCTATCTACGGCTAAAACCTACATTTCATTCTTTGAAAAATTCATTAATTATTATCGGGGTAAGTCATTAAGTAGTATAGATGAAAACGATATTCGTAATTATCTCCAAGAACTAGTAAAGGAAGGGCGTTCTCATTCATATCTCAATCAAGCGGTAAATAGTGTTAAATTTTATTATGAAGTCGTGATGGGTATGCCTAATCGCTTTTATTCTATTGAAAGACCTAGACCTGAACACAAATTACCGAAAGTTATTAGTCCGGAAGAAGTGGCGGACTTAATAAAACATACTCAGAATCTGAAACACAGATGTATCATTAGCTTGTTATATTCTGCCGGCTTGAGGAGAGGAGAACTATTAAACTTGAAAATCGATGACATTGATGGCAAAAGAATGTTGATTTATGTCAATGCTGCTAAAGGTAAAAGGGATCGAGTAACGATTCTAAGTAAGCATGTGCTAATATTGTTAAGAGAGTACTTTAAGGAATACCGACCAAAAAAATATTTATTTGAAGGTATTGAAGGACATTTATATAGCGGAACAAGTGTTGTCGCTGTGATAAAAAAAGCTGCTATTAAAGCAAAAATAAAGAAAGCCGTCACTCCTCATATGCTTCGTCATAGTTTTGCGACTCACCTATTAGAAAATGGCGCTGATCTCCGTTACATTCAAAACTTGATGGGACATAGCAGTAGTAAAACAACTGAAATTTATACTCAAGTAACAATTAATCACATCAAAGGCATTAAAAGTCCATTTGATTCTTTAAATTTAGACACACCATAAAACAAATAAACTCTATAGCAATATATTGACTAATATAATCTATAGCGTTTAGCGAATTGTTGTGCTTAATGACTGAACGAAACGTAGAAACAAAAAAAACGAATATTTAAAAATGGAAATTGCTATAATCCCAAATTTTATAATTAAG
>CAJQQA010000219.1 GCA_905480355.1 uncultured Flavobacteriales bacterium
GATGAAACTGAATGCAGCGTCTGAATTAATGGCAATTTCGAATCCTAAATTTGCAAACATGCATCCATTTGTTCCATTGTCACAAGCGCAAGGATATTCGGAAATGTTAAGAAATTTGGAAGAAGATTTGTGTGCTTGTACAGGTTTTGCAGGAATGTCTTTGCAACCAAATTCTGGAGCACAAGGTGAATACGCTGGTTTGATGGTGATAAAAGCCTATCATGAATCGAATGGTGATTTCGATAGAAAAGTTATTGTGATACCTTCATCTGCTCATGGTACTAATCCTGCATCAGCGGTAATGGCTGGTTTTGAAATAGTGATAACGGGTTGTGATGAGTTAGGAAACATCAACATTGAAGAATTACAAGAGAAAGTTGAAGGAATAGGAGATAGACTTGCTGGTTTGATGGTGACGTATCCATCGACTCATGGTGTTTATGAAGAGGGAATTGTAGAAATTACTGATCTTATTCATGATAATGGTGGGCAGGTTTATATGGACGGAGCAAATATGAATGCTCAAGTCGGATTAACAAACCCTGGAAACATTGGAGCAGATGTTTGTCACTTAAATTTACATAAAACTTTCGCTATTCCTCACGGAGGTGGTGGACCTGGAATGGGACCAATCGGTGTAGCAAAGCATCTTGTGCCATTTTTGCCAGGTTCAAAGTTGGTTAAATCAGGTGGCGAAAAAGCCATTAATGCAATTTCGTCAGCTCCATTTGGAAGCGCCTCAATCCTATTAATTTCTTACGGATACATTAAAATGTTAGGAGCAGAAGGATTGAAAGAGTCTACTGAAATAGCAATTTTAAACGCTAACTATATCACAGCCTCTTTGAAAAAAGATTACGATATCTTGTATACTGCAAAAAATGGAACCGTTGCCCATGAATTAATTTTGGATTGTAGAGACTTTAAGAAAACAGCAAATGTAGAAGTTGCCGATATAGCAAAACGACTTATTGATTACGGTTTTCATGCACCTACAGTCTCATTTCCAGTTGGAGGAACATTAATGGTTGAACCAACTGAAAGCGAAGACAAAGAAGAATTGGATCGTTTTATTGAGGCAATGATTTCTATCCGTAAAGAAATTGCAACCATTGAGAACGTTGGTGCAGATAGAGAGAATAACATGCTTAAAAATGCACCTCACACGGCAGATTGTATTATCAATCAAGAATGGAACTATCCATATTCTCAGAAAGAAGCAGCTTATCCTATTTCTTATTTGAAAGATTGGAAATATTGGGTGCCTGTTAGGCGAATTGACGATGCATTTGGAGATCGAAATTTAATTTGTTCTTGTCCAAGTGTTGAAAGCTATATGGTAGAAGCTTAGATTCGGAGAATTTCTTTATGGAGTTTAATACGTACTTTAGTCTGATAAAGTAGTCATTCACTCTTTCATACTTCTCTCTTCCTTCAATATCGCACCATTTTTGTTGACCAATTGCCCACAAGCTGCGTCAATATCTTTCCCGCGGCTTCTTCTGACGTGAACAATAAGATTTCTATTCTCTAAATAGTTCGCAAAGGCATCAGTTTTATCCTTACTTGTGCGTTGAAATATACCATCATCGATTGGATTGTATTCAATAATATTGATTTTACAGGGGACGCATTTTGCAAAAACAGCTAATTCTTGTGCGTCTTCCAGAGAATCATTAAAGTCTTTAAATATGATATATTCGAATGTAATTCGAGTGCCAGTTTTTGCGTAGAAATATTGAATAGCCTCCTTTAAAGTCTCAAGATTATTCGAGTCGTTAATTTCCATAATCTCACTACGCTTCTTGTCATTTGCGGCATGAAGAGATAGGGCAAGATTGAATTTAACTTCATCATCCCCTAACTTCTTAATCATCTTAGCAATTCCAGCAGTGGAAACTGTTATGCGCTTTGGAGACATCCCTAGACCTTCTTCAGATGTAATAATCTCAATGGACCGAAGCATGTGTTTATAGTTGAGAAGAGGTTCTCCCATTCCCATATATACAATGTTCGATAAGCTTTTATTGTAACGACTTGCAGCTTGTTCTTTTAAATAGACGACCTGATCTACAATTTCTCCAGCATTTAAATTCCGCATTAACTTCAGTTTCCCAGTTGCACAAAATTTACAAGCCAAACTACAACCAATTTGAGATGAAATACATGCAGTTGTTCTTTTATCCGTTGGAATTAATACACCTTCTATTACTTTGTTCTCACCTACGCTAAAAGCACATTTTATGGTCTTGTCAATACTTATTTGTTGGTCTTTCAGTGTTATATGATCGATAAAAAATTCTTGAGCCAATTTTTCACGGAGGGAGATTGATAAATTGGTCATATCTTCAAAAGAGAATGCATCTTTCTGCCAGAGCCACTCGTAGATTTGCTTCCCTCTAAAATCTTGTTCGCCAAGGTTTTTTAATGAGGATTTAATCTCATCAAGGCTTAATTCTCTAATATTGATTTTTTTCGCAGACATTTATAGCGCAAAGATACAGAATAGAATATACTCTCGACTTTATTTAGATAAAATCAAGGTCTTTTTGAAGGTAAGTAAGAATTTCTCCATCAATAGTCTCTACACGAATTTCATCAGAAGGAATTTCCGTAGTCAGAATTTCGACCAATGAGCCTTGTATTAAAACTGTTTTCTCATGGAGACTTTTTACATTTTTCTTAGTGATGATTGCATAATTACCGAATTGCTTGTGCTCCTTTGAAAAATACCCAATTGTTATAAAAAGTAGAAAAAATAGGGCACTGAAAAACCCACTAATTAAAAATAGTCGTCTATTACCAGTGGTTGAGTTTTTTCGAAAAAACACAATCGATAGCGCAAGAATAAACGAGAGTAGAATAGATAAAATTGCCCATAAATTAGAGGATATTGAATACATCGAAGATTGAAATCCGCTCAATCGATATTCCCAATAGAAATTAGAATCTATATTGAAAAAGCACTCTCGAATAAGTTCTTTTGCTTCAACATCGTTTGGCTGTGCTATCAATACTTTTTCGAAAGCCCAAATCGCTTTACCGTAGTTTTTAGCTTTCATATTTGATAAACCAAAATTAAAGACAGCCGAGACATCATTCGTTCCGCTTGTAATGATCGAATCAAATTTCTTGGCTGCTGTTTTGAATTCTGCTTCTTCAAATGCCTTTATTCCATCTGCGAATGTGGCTAAACTATTAGTGCTAAAAGCAAATAAAATAATTGAAAAAGCAACAATATGTTTAAGATGACCCTTCATTACTTCAAGCTGTTGACGATTGCTTTTACTTCCAATAAAACTTCTTGTCGTGAATCAGAACTAGCATGAAATCCATATCGAATTTGATCACATTTAGTGAAGACTTTCCGGATTTCTGATGCTACAGCATCTTTACCATTCTTATCAAGTAAATCCAATAATGATTTCCTGTTCGTTAATGAAGTACCTAATTTTAGTTTTAGCGCCTCTAACAATAACGTTTCGGCCTTAGAATAGAACGTATCATCGTTCGTAGATTCAACCTTTTGGCTTAATTCTAAAAGCAGTTCCTTAATTGCATTTGATTTATTTTTATGAGCTAGTTTCGTTTCGTTTTTGTGAGAAGTATTCTTTTGGCGTTTGGCAAGAAATAAAAACATGAATGCTGCGAAAATAGGTGAGACAACACCAACCCAAAATGCAGTACTTCCATAGAAATCGGAGTTGTCTTCAATGATATTTGATTTTCTCAAATAAGAAGGAGCGTTTAATTCGGAAATGTTTTCGTCAGCTTCAGACTCTTGTGTAATGTAATTTTTATCCTTTTTCACTTTGATTTCGACACTTGCAGTACCAACAGTCACGTATTCTTCTTTTTTAGGGTCGAAAAATGAAATAGTTGTTGGTGGAAGGGTGGTCGCTCCAGCCTTGTTGACCTGTATATTGTACTTGTAAATAATTTCTCCTTCCGTACCATGGATATTGTAGATAAATATTTCTTCAATTTCGGGATCACCATAGACAATAAATCCTTTTGGTAATATAGGACGGGGTTCCGTTATGTTTTGCAAATTTCCGCTTCCAATAATTCGAATTAACATTTTGAACACATCACCTTGGTCAAGGTCAACATCTTCTATTTCTCGTTCAATTGTGAATTTCCCTACTGCACCAATAAAATCACTGGGAGAGCTGTTCGGTAAAGCTTTAATAGTGATAATAGCATGGTTTGATTCAAATTGATAACCCTTATAATTCTGGTTGAGCTTCATCGTATAGGGAGAGATTTTAAACTGCCCGACTCCCGATGGAAAGATGATGTTCTTATCGTATTCAAAAGTATATAAATCAACACTTTTAAACATTTCTTGTTCAACAATAATTCTCTTAGAGCTACCCAATGAATTTTTATCTACAGTACCCGGAAAATCAAAACCTCGATAGCCTTCTAAATGGGTAGGTTCAAACCTGGCATATATTTTAGCCGAAACAATGATTGATTCTCCTTCGTAAATGGAAGTTTTATTCGTTTGAATTACACCAAAGGCTGGGTTTTTTAATTGCTCAGCGGTGATTGTATTAGAACTCATTTCTGCACGTTCTCCAATGGAAATAACAACAGAGTTTGAGGCATA
>CAJQQA010000220.1 GCA_905480355.1 uncultured Flavobacteriales bacterium
TTTAATGTTCTCTTTGGTTGTAACTCTAGGATGCTGACCTGTCTGAATCGCATACTGTTCAGCAGGAAGCCCAAAAGAATCATAACCCATTGGGTGAAGAACATTAAACCCTTTCAATCGCTTGTATCTTGCGTAAATATCCGATGCAATATAACCTAGAGGGTGCCCAACATGCAGACCTGCTCCAGAAGGATATGGAAACATATCTAAGACATAAAATTTTGGTTTTTCTGAATGATCTTCAGCACGAAAAGTTTTGTTTTCTGCCCAAAAATTTCGCCATTTAACCTCTATTTCTCTATGATTGTATTCCATCTTATAACACTTTATGATGAGCAAAGATAGGGAATTGAAAAGAGTAATTACACCTCTAATTCGCAAAAGAAATCAACAACTAAAAAATTCAAGCCTTCCTGGTGTTGCTAGAGTTCAATTAAATGTTATTTTTACTTACATGAGTAGGAAAAGCTTCTTTAAATTATGTTTAACTACATTACTTTTAGTAGGGTTGAATGGAGTTTGTTATGCCCAGAAATCTAAAAAAGAACGCCAGTTAATTCAATCAATTAGCGCCGAAGCAAGCCAAAAGAAAAAATTTAATCGAATCATGGCTTTGGGGCAATATTACAAGGAGTATAACATTGCTCGCGCTGATTCCATTCGTCATGTTATTGTAAGAAAAAGTCGTCAATTCAGCGATAGCATTCGTTTTAATGCGCTTTTGTACAATGCAGAAGTCGCAAATTTATTGGGAAATCAAGACGAATATTTCAGTACCATTCTCGCCTGTCAGCCGTTTTTAAATAAACTAAATTCCGATGAAATTCAATATGAACTTTATCATCACTTAGGGCATTATCACACCAATATGCAGGAGTATGAAACAGCCATGTTCTATTTTAACAGTTGTATTAGGATTGCTGAAAAAGAACGAAATAAAATTAAACTTTCTCAATCTTATGCCTTCGTTTCGATTAACTTCATGACTTCTAACGATAAGGATTCCGCTTTTTTTTACATTAAAGAATCGATTGCATTTGCAAGGAAATCGAAGGATAAAATGGCTTTAGCTAAAGCCTTCAATGCTCAATCAAGAATTTATGCTTTCTTCGGACAATTAGAATTAAGTGTTGCCAAGAATTTAATCTCCTTACAACTGGCTGAAGAAGGAAACAACACTTTGCTATTAGCAACCTACACAAGAGAAATTGGTACAGATCAACAGTTAATTTTGAATTTAACCGACGCTGAGTACTATTATAAGAGGTCGATAAAATACGCGCGTCAAATTTACGATAATAGACAGACTGCCTTGGCATTGACGAGTTTAGCCTCTGTTCAATTGGATTGTGGGTATTTCCTCAAATCCATTGAAAACGCAGAAAAATCTATCTCCTTGCTGACCAAATTAAATGATTTAAATGGCCTTGGAGAAACGAACAATATCCTTGGGATGGTTTACAAACGACAAAATAAATACAGTCAGGCTATCAATAGCTTCAATACAGCCTTGGTCTATTATGAATCAAGTAGGAATAAGGAGAAAATTGCTGGAGTTTATCACAATGTGGGAACAGTATTAAAAAGGCAAAAAAAATACTCTAATGCGCTGAAATTTCTTAATCGATCGATTGAAATTAGAGAACAATTTGGTGCGAAAAATCAAATTTACTTCACCTATCGAGTCATTGCCGATGTTTACAAAGAAATTGACAACCCAAGAAAATCGTTGGAGTATTTGGAGTTATACCTCAATTACGCTGACAGTAATACCATTCTTCAGTCAGCAACTAAAATCGCCGAATTGAGTGAGTCCTATCGGTCAAGACAGCGAGAGCGCTTAATTACTTCTCAAGCCGACTCTCTTCAACGCCAGCAACAAGAACGAATTTTGACTTCCACCAAGTTAGAAAATAGTCAACTAAGAAATAGTTCACAGATGTATTTTATTATTGCATTCATCATTATTATCTTATTGGCTGGAATCATTATTTTCTATCGTTGGAATCAAACAAAAATTAAGCAGCAACAATTCGAAGCAGAAATGTCGCAAACTCTACTTCGTACACAAATGAACCCGCACTTTGTATTCAACGCAATGTCTGTAATTCAGAGTTATATCTTTGAGAATGACACCGTCAATTCTTCTAAATTTTTAGTGAATTTCTCTCGATTAATGCGTTTAATACTAGAAAATTCTCCCAAAACTGAGATTCCTATAGAAACAGAAATTGAAATATTAGAGAAATACTTAGGAATGCAGAAATTGAGATTTCAAGACCGTTTTGAATTCAAAATAACGGCGGAAAAAGGATTATACAATGAACAAGCTTTAATTCCTCCAATGATTACACAACCTTTTATTGAGAATGCGATTGAACATGGCCAACTTAACACTATAGAAAATGGTTTCATTCACGTTTTTTTTAAAAAAATTGATGACATGTTAATAATCTCGATAATTGACAATGGTGTCGGAAGAAAGGTCTCCGCGAAAAACAAGAAAAGTTCTGCCCATAAGAGTATGGCTATTGATATCACAAGCCAACGAATAGAACACTTAAATAAAAAGCACAATACTAACGGAGCTCTCTCCGTTGAGGATTATAATAAATCCTTGCAAAATGGCACAAAAGTATTAATTTCGTTACCTTACGTCAGTGAGAATAACCATCCAATTTAAACCAACATGAAAAAAGTACTGATAATAGACGATGAAAATAGAACCCGAGAATTAATCGCTAAAATGATTGATTCTTTTAAGTTGGATGTTGAAACTATACCAGCTGGTGAAAACGTTCAATCAGGAATTGCAGCAATAAAAAAGCATCAACCGGACATTGTGTTCCTTGATATTCAAATGCCTGATGGCACTGGGTTTGATGTCTTGGCAGGAATACCAAATAAGAATTTTGAAGTTGTTTTCATTACAGCACATGAAGAATTCGCTATTAAAGCAATAAAATTTAGTGCGCTTGATTATCTGCTGAAACCTGTTGACTTATCAGAGTTAAAATCGGCTTTAGAGAAAGCAATTGAAGCTGTTACAGAAGTTAATACTCCTCCTCAATTTGAAGCTTTACAAAGTAACATCCAATCAAATGAAAGCAGGAGACTCGTTTTAAAAACACAAGAAAGTGTGCATGTCGTAGATTTGGAGCAAATCATTCGTTGTGAAGCTGACAGGAACTACACTTCCTTTTTCTTACTCGATAATAAGAAGATCTTAGTTTCAAAAACATTGAAGGAATATGAAATACTTTTATCTGCATACAATTTTCTTCGAGTTCAACAATCGCATCTCATTAACATCAAGTACATTGATCGTTATGACAAAAAAAATGGTGGGGCTGTCGTTATGAAAGATGGTTCTGAAGTTCCATTATCTCCAGCGAAACGTGATGTCTTTTTTAAAAGATTGGAAAACCTATAATCACAAAAATAAATAATAACTGTCTAATATTCATTGAATAGCACTCGATATTCATTTACCAATAACTTATCAATTTAATTTACATATATTAGTACCAAGAAATAAAGATAAAATCAGGAATTTTTCTTACGGTTCGCTTTGAAATATTGAAGAACAATATACTGCTTGGAGAGGCAGTTTCATTTTCTAGTTTGATTAAAGAGTATAACAGTTCTTAATTACTTCAATATTAAAGTTGTGTTTTGCACAAATCTTGAGAGAATTCCTGATTCTTATTACTATTTAAGTTTGTTGTATTACTACTACAATTAAATTAACTTACTATTACCAAAAGGGCTGAATAAAATTCAGTCCTTTTGTATTTTATAAAGTATTGGTCGACTGGGAGTAGCGTCATTTTCAAAGGGTGCTGTTTGAATGTTTAATAAATAAATTCCATCCTCTATCTTATCCTCGACAAAAATCATTTCCGTTATTGTTCTTTCAAAATTTGGGTTTTCTGGAACTTCCCAAAAAGCATGATGAAAAACTAAAGCCCCGTTGTCGTTTTCTCTATCAACCGAAGGTAGATCTATCAATAAGTGCTTAATCCCTTTCGTAATTATTAAATCAACACATTTCAAGTCAAAATAGGGCGGGTTCTTTGCAGAGTATTTCTTTGATTTTTTATTTTTAAAGTTCGGTAATGTTCGGATTATCAAGGCTTCAACTCCAACTCCAATTCCTATATCTTCAATCTGCTTCGCAAGAATAACTTCATCATTATCTTCATTTCCCATTAGGGTAGGAGAAACAGTCATCAATTGTGCCTTAAAAAAATATTCTTTTAACGTTTGGTTAATTGAATAAACTTCCTCTGTGATATGACCTAAACATTCTGTATGCGTGCCGTGTCCATGCGGGTTAAAGAAAATGTTTCTGAAATTAACATTCCCTCCCTTTTTCACCGAACCTGTATATTGTTCCGTCATAACTGGAGAGAATACAGGTTTATCGACGTACCAAGCTCGCGGATTATCTTCTGTATCACTCAATGGGATAGATAAATCAAACGCTTCGTTTGTTTCAATAAACTCATCTTTATTTATATGCAATTTCATAGGAGAACAATATACAAGAAAATTACGCGATGTAACTGAAAACAATTTAATTACAATTCTTTCACTAGAAACATCTTCTTAAATTCCCCTTTTCCATTTGATTTTGTTTTCTTTAACACATGATATCAACAGAAATTGAAGCAATAATTTTCGATTACGGCGGCGTACTTATTAATATCGACTATCAAGCAACAGTCGATGAATTCAAAAAAATCGGAATCTACGATTTCGATGCAATGTATTCTCAGGCAGAACAAAGTAATTTGTTTAATCAAATAGAAACAGGTCAAATCACACCAGACCAATTCGTTCAACAATTACTGTGCTTACTGCCAAAAGGGACAAAACCTGGGCAAGTTATAAAAGCTTGGAACGCGATAATAAAAGATGTTCCAAAAAAGTCCATCAAACTTTTAAAAGTGCTAAAACAAAAAGGATATAAAATTTATTTATTAAGTAATACGAATGCCTTGCATATTGAAGTTGCTAATGTTGAGTGGAATAAGGTTTCAGTGCTGAAGATTGAGGAAATAATGGACGCTGTGTACTATTCTCATATTGTAGGTTTAAGAAAGCCCGACGAGTCGATTTTTGAATTTGTGTGTGCCAAGCATAATCTCAATGTTTCGAAGACTTTATTTATTGACGACTCTATTCAACACATTGAAGGAGCAAAAAAAATTGGGTTACAAACCTATCATCTAAAAAATAAAGAAGATATTCAAGATCTTTTCTCCTGACATAACTCAATAAGAATACCCTCTGTTGACTTAGGATGTAAAAACGCAATACGTTTATTGTCAGCTCCTGGTTTGGCTTCTTGATGAATTAAGTTGAAGCCTTCTTTTTTCAAGCGAATTAATTCCGCATCAATATCATCAACATCAAAAGCAATATGGTGAAATCCTTTTTTCCCCGCTTCTAAAAACTTTGCAATTGGCGAATTCGGATCGGTCGCTTCTAACAATTCTATCTTTGAATCGCCTATCTGCAAGAATGCTGTTTTAACATTTTCTGACTCTACTATCTCTTGTTTATAGCAATTCGTTCCTAGTAGTGTTTCAAACACCTTTAAGGAAGCTTCGATATTCTGCACAGCTATACCAACGTGTTCAATTTTATTGATCATAAGATGATTTGCTATTCTTTGGTTTACGACTAATTCTTGATGAATTTTTCGTTTACATTGTCAAAGTTAATGTAATATACTCCGCGAATTAAATTAGTGCAATTCACTGATTTTCCAATGCCTTTTTTAACAATATTACCATAGGCATCAAAAATTTCATACCGTGTAGAGACAAGTTCTTCATCAGCAATAAAATTAATTTCTTTTCTCACTTTTGTTGGTGTCTTAGATACAACGGGAGTAGCAGATTTAAACTTTACCTCCTTAGAAGGTCTTTTCTTTCCTGAATGATCCTCTTGTATAACTCTCACTGTGTTCTCACCTGAATGCGGCGTAACATCAAACTCATATGTACTGTCTTTTCCGCTGCCATTTCCTTGAACCTCTCCAATAGTTACCCACTTATTCCAACGGTATTGTTCAATAATAAATGGAAGTCTACCTTCTTCAGCAGTTGTTTCCCAAATAAGTTTACCATTAGGTGAAACATTAATTGAAATAATACTGAATGTCGATCTTGGCAACAATACTTCTGGGTTCAATATTTTTGGTTTACATCCATCATTGTGCTCAATTACAATGAATACAGGTTCTCCAATACCAATATTTAATAAGGAGAAATCTATTTCAAAAGCTCCCGTACTCGTTCCACCAGGCATAATATCACCATTCACTGTCACTTTTGTGGCGCAATATCCAAACCCTTCATCATCCATCGGGTTCTGAACGTAAAGATTCTTCCCTTGATAAGTTCCCTCCACTGATAGTGCTCCAAAAGCAATTATACTAATGGAGAAGAAGAAAACAGTTAAAATAATATTTTTCATTTACTAGCTTAGATTGTTTAAAAGAAAGGCTTCTTCAAGGTTCCTTCAATGGACAAATATAATAGGAATTTAGTTGGATTCCTTGTATTACTCGAAAAAAATAATCTTGGTGCTAACATCTAATAATTAGCCCTTTGCCAAAAGAATCACAAATGAACGACTTAATTCTATTCTAATCTATATCTATCCCTAAAACATAAGAAAAAGAAACAGGGAGATGGTCAGAAAATCGAGTTCTAAATGAATTATGTTCGTAGGTTTCATATGGGAAGACCCTTTCTGGGGCTATATCTTTCAATGATTTCATCAAATCGACAACTTTAAACGAGCTTACAATAATTTCATCTTTAGAATTCTCATTATAAAAAACATGATCATATGGTTTTCCTTTTTTAGGGTCCTCATACAGTTTTGTGTTCGTACTAGCGCATTTTCGATTTAAACTGTAAATAGAATCAGATTCAAATCCAATGAATTCTTCTTTTTTATAGATGTTACAGTCTCCAAGTAAAATAAAATCTTTGTTGTTTTCTTTCTGTTTCCTTACCCAAGCGAAAAGCGAATTCAATTCATCAGACCTGCGCACTCTGTTTGCGACTGAATTCCCTGGTTTTAAGTGCAATGAAATCAAAGAAAATGTACTGCTACCACTGATAGATTTAAAAGGCATGCAGAAAGGCACGCGCTCGAAAAGGCTGCTAGCTAGTAATGTTGTGTCAAGAAAACCATAATAACGAGCACTATCTGGTATAATTATTTCACTTCTGTAGAAAGTAATCCACCATTCCGAAGCACTTGAATTTGTATGATTCTTTGTAGGTCCTGTGTCTTCGGAAGAAAGCCAATATGAAAAGCCTTGTTTCTCCATTTCTATAACAAAATCCGCACTTTCTTTATCGGCTTTAAACTTTGTGCTATCGCTTGGAAATATTCCATTAATTGGAGGTGCGACCATTTCTTGCACCACAACAATATCGTAAGGAGACAAGATTTTTGCAAGTGAATAGTTGTCTCTTGATTTAAAATGTCCTAAAAACTGAATGTTGAATGAGCATATTTCTATAGTGTCAATTTGAGTTTGAGCACACGTAGAAAATGCCATTGAGAAGCTTAGAAAAAGAAATAAACACTTTCTCTTCATTTTTTTTTGGTTGTCCATTCGTTTAGGTAATTCAAAATTTATTATAGAGTAAGATACGAAAGATTTCTTTTTGAATTAGGCGATAAAGAGTTTTATTGACGCGAGTAACAACACGAATGCAAGAACATATCTCAGCCGCTCATTATTTATTCTCTTACTGCCAACAAAGCCACCAAAATAGGCGCCAACTATTACTACTCCAACATAAAGCCAACTATTTAGACTAATTACGGTGCCACTAATTAATTGGCCTCCTAATCCAGACGCGGAGTTAACCCAAATAAATAAAGCTGAAACAGCGGCCGCTTCTTTCATTTTACCCCATCCCATGAGCAGAATGACTGGACTTAAAATAATTCCTCCGCCTATGCCGATCAAACCAGAGAAAAAACCGATTCCAGCCCCGACAAAGAAGCCTTCCTGCCATTTTATTTTTCGAATAACCTTCGATTCTTTTCCTAAAATGTTTAGCATTCTGGCAATAGCAAACAGTAACAATACACCCAGAATTACCTTATAAATCTTTGTGTCAACCTCCAAGGTTCCACCATAAAAAGACAAGGGAATAGAGCCAATCGCAAATACCAAAAATAATTTCCAGTTAAAATACCCAGCTCTCCAGAAGTGAAAAAAAGCGATTGCCGCTACAAATAAATTTAGCAACAGGGCAGTTGGTTTCATCTCTTCGGGTACAAATGAAAATAGTGCCATCAATGCCAAGTAGCCACTTGCTCCTCCATGGCCTACCGTAGCATATAAAAATGCTACAATGGGTAGAATAATTAGAAATAATATATTGATCTCCACAAGACAATGATAGTTAAACTTTAGAACAAAACTAAGTTGTCCAATTCAATAATTAAAGAAATAAAAAAACGTTTATACCTTATGGCATAAACGTTTTCATTCTCTTTTAAATTATTAATGTCTAGCCGTTCAATGCTTCTGCTCCACCAACAATTTCTAATATTTCATTTGTAATTGCAGCTTGACGTGCTTTGTTAT
>CAJQQA010000221.1 GCA_905480355.1 uncultured Flavobacteriales bacterium
ATGGAATAATGAACGCGCTGCACAATTAACAGCACTCCTATTATCAAAGTTAAAACAGCAAAAACCCATCGCTTAGATATAGAAAAGAAAATAAATATTAAAGCCGTATGACCGCTAAAAAACAAATCTGCTGCAATTTCACCGGGGTAGATTAAATTGTTTAAAAATGGGTCTTGTAAATAGATTAAACTTTCTGGTATTTTTAAAGGAACAAAAGACAATGTAACCATTCTAACCACCAACAATAAAGCATAAGAAAGGTTTAACTTGGTCAGGAACAAAGACTTTTTCCTTTCAAGAATAAAATATAAAATTAGTGAGCCGTAGGTTAAGGAAAATATAGCAACTGAACAATTGATCCGAGGTAATATTTCAAAAACGGGATCTTTAAAAACCCAGCCATTGTTTTCAACCCTCAACTCGTGAAACGCTAAAAATTGAACAAAAAAATATCCACAAACTAATAATATAAAAAGAGATAAAAAGAACAATTTAACTTTATTCATTCTCTCTATTTTGCTGATTTTACTGCTTGATAAATCACTTCTTGAATATCTGTCCTGATATTCATTCTAACCAGCTTCCAATTTTCAGCGTCTGGATAAACCCTATTCGACAAGAAAACATAGTTTATTTGCGGAAGAGGATCAGCCCAGACAATTGTACCTGTAAATCCTGAATGGCCATAACTTTCTAATGAAACTAAGTTACATGTTGGACCACCTACCAAATCTCTAGTTGGCTTATCAAAGCCTGCACCTCTCCTGTTATTTGAACAATACTGACAATCTGTATACTCTTCTATCACTTGAGGCTTAATGTATTGCACACCTCCGTATTCTCCATCGTTAAGATACATTTGCATCAGTTTTGCCAAATCTAATGCGTTAGAAAAAAGTCCTGCATGTCCGCCAACACCTCCTAGCATTGCAGCTCCTTGATCATGCACATAGCCGTGAATTAATGACTTCCTGAAAATCAGATCATTCTCCGTTGGTGTTATTCGTGATAGATCAAAATAACGTCTTGGATAATAACGTAGATTGTTTAACCCCATTGGTTTATAGAAAGTTGTAGTAACAAATTCATCCAAGCTGCTATTTGATTTATTCTCAATAATTTTCTTGATGAAATAATAGCCTAAATCCGAGTATTTGTAATTTCTATTTCTCAATAAAGGGCTTCCAAGAATCGAGTCATAAATAATTTTATCATAATCCTTAATTATCCATAAATTCTCTGCAACTCGCGTATTATATTTTGCAGAAGAGTCCTTAGCATAAACAGTGGAACTAGGCTGATTATTCTCCATAGTTTTAACATAAAAAGGAATCCAAGGCTTTAATCCTGCTTGATGGGATAACATTTTTCGTAGTTGCATGCTAGCATATGGGGTTCCCTCCGTTAATTCAGGCAAGAATTCATTAAGCTTATTGGTTAAGTTTAATTCTTCTTTACTATTATAGTGCATTAAAGAGAGTGTTGATGCCGCAATCTTTGTAATTGAGGCTATATCATATATATCATCATTTTTAACTGCTCTATTTTTATCATAAGTATGATTACCAAAAGACTTTCGATATATAACTTTTCCTTCAACTGCTACAACGATTTGACAGCCTGGAAACGCACCAGCTTGAATACCACGCAGAGCTATCGAGTCAATCTCACCCAATTTAACTCGTGATATACCTAATTCTTCTGACTGAGATTCCTTCAATCGACCACCAGACTCAACTATTAAACCGTGACCACGCTTGTATTCTGGGCTTATAGATATAGGCAACGTACCTTGAGAGGCATATGTACCCATAATAAATTGACCCACTCGGTCTCCTACAAAATCGTTATTCTCATAAGCAACAACAATGGACTCTAGTTCACTTAGATCTATGTTTTCACCTAGTACATATGGATTCCCCATCAAAACGAGTACATTTTGATTTGAATCAGGCAATTGCTCAATCCAGTTTCTCCATCCTATTGGCATACCATAATCTCCCCGTCTAGAAACTCTTTTAGCATGGATTGCCGTAATTATAATGTCAAACTCTGAGAGTTTCTGCCCCATTTTTCGCACCGCTTCATCTCCTGATGAAAAATGAAAATGTTCAACACGTGTCACTAAATCCATAGCTTCAACCATTGGAGTTTCATTTGTTCCAATAGAAACGTGCGCAATCCTTTGATCAAATCGCTTTATAGGTAATAATTCATTTTCGTTTTTGAGAACTGTTATAGCCTCTTCGTATAAATGTTTTTTCGCATACTGAATTTCATCCTTAGTATACTTCACTAATTTAGACGGTTTTACAATCGTCTTAAATTTTGCCATCAGAACTTTTTTACAACGTTCATCAACTTCATCCATTGCTATTTCGCCTTCTTCAACCTTTTTTACTAATGCATCGATTGCTTCAGTTACACTTTCGGGAAAAAGAAGAATATCACATCCTGCAGTAAAAGCCTGAACGACAACATCCGTTTTTCCGTATTTATCAGCTACTGCCTTCATCCCTAAAGCGTCACTTACCACAAGACCAGTAAATCCAAGTTCTTGTTTCAAGTAATCTTGAATAATTGGACGTGAAAGACTACTTGGAGTTCCCGATGGATCAAGAGCTGGGACGTTTAAGTGACCTATCATTACGGAAGAAGCTCCAGCTTTAATCCCCGCCCTAAAAGGGAAAAAATCTATTGCATTTATGTGGTTATAGCTGTTGTTGACAACAGGTAATTCCTTATGAGAATCTACATCAGTATCTCCATGACCAGGGAAATGTTTAATACTTGTCATCACGCTTTGTTTCTCCATTCCCTTAACAGAAGCCGCAACATGACTCGCAACATCCTTCGGGTATTCTCCATATGATCTAAATCCAATAATAGGATTCTTCGGGTTACTATTTACATCTGCAACAGGAGCAAAATTCAAATGGATGCCTAATTCTCGACATTCTTGTCCCATCATAGAAGATAAGCGCTCCGTAAGCTTAACATTGTTAGCAGCCCCAATGGTATAATTGTATGGATATCTTTCTTCACCAAGTAAGCGCATACCTACACCCCATTCTGCGTCCATACCAATTAACAAAGGTACATTACTCTCCTTTTGAAATCTTAGAATACAACTCTGTAAATTAGAACGATCACCTTGAAAGAAAATTAAGCCACCAATCTCATCTTTTTTTACTAATGAATCAATGTGTTTAAAGTGCGATTCTCCTTTACCAGAATACGCCGCAACCATGAAGAATTGTCCAATTTTTTGACGCAAAGTCAAAGTTTGCAATTTATTTTCGGCCCAACTAATCGCGTCTATTATTTCCTTTTCTGTTCTATATTCTTTCTTCTGAGTTCCTTTTATACTTGGGGAAATCGGATAACTTACTTGACCCCAAACGATGAAAAACACGCTGAAGAAAGGAATTAATAAAAGTGACTTACGAGTAAAAATATATTTCATTTGTAATGATGGAGAATAACAAGTTCAACAATTGTTCCAACTTCAGTTTGATGATAGTAAAGATAAAAATAAATCGAAAAAATGAACTATTAAAACATCTAGAATTTCGCTCTTTTCAAATCAAAACCCAAGTGCCAATTTCTCCATAAATTGGATTTGTTATTACATTTAGGACAGATGAAATATACATTGTGATATAGTAAGCCTTTCAAAGGCTAGATAAATAACAAATCTTTGCACTTCATTCCCTTTAATTTCAGTAAATTTGTATATAGATATGAAAATTCGATTTTTAAATAAAACAGTTCAACATCAACGGTTTAATTACAACCCAAGATACTATGATGAGCGCAAGGTTCAACTCGAAAAAAAGAAGAAACTATACCGCGAACTGGATGAAAATGAAGTAAGTGAGGCACGAAGAACTGAAATCTTCAAAGAAAACATTAAAGGTGAATGGAGTCGCGCTCAGTATAGACAGGCTCAGCAAAAAAGCTCTAATATGAGAGTGGTGTTGTTAATCACGTTAATTATTGCCCTCGGATATTTTGTATTTAACGGCGTAGATCAAGTAGATACTATCGTAAATAATCTTTGGTAGGTTTAAATGGACAACTTTATTCAATTATTACCCGATCATATTGCGAATCAAATTGCAGCTGGAGAAGTTATACAACGACCTGCATCTGTAATTAAAGAACTTTTAGAAAATGCAATCGATGCAAAAGCGACGAAAGTAGAAATTTCAATTAAAGATGCAGGAAAAACTCTAATTCAAGTTGTAGATAACGGTAAAGGTATGTCTAACGATGACGCTATACTTTGCTTTGAAAGACATGCTACAAGTAAAATCAGAAAGGCTGAAGATTTATTCTCGCTTACAACAAAAGGATTCCGTGGTGAAGCTTTAGCTTCTATTGCAGCAATTGCACATGTTGAAATGTCTACAAAAGTTAAATCGAGCGACACAGGTCGAAAAATAACAATTGAAGGCAGTGAAATTAAATCAAACGAAGATACTGTTTGCCCACAAGGGACTTCTTTTAAAGTCAAGAACCTCTTTTACAATGTCCCAGCACGAAGAAATTTTTTAAAAAAGGACTTAACTGAATTTAAAAAAATACAAGATGAATTTGAACGTGTAGCTTTGGCTCATCCTGATATCAATCTTGTATTAATTCATAACGATAACGAATTATACAATTTAGCCGCAACTGTTTTGCGAAAACGAATTGTTAACATTCTTGGAAATAATTATAATGATCGTCTTGTTCCAATTGAAGAGAACACAGAAATTGTACAGGTTAAAGGCTATGTTTTAAAACCAGAACATGCTCGAAAAACAAAAGGAGAGCAATTTTTATTTGTCAATGATCGGTATTTCAAGAGTCCTTATTTTAATCATGCCATCACAAAGGCGTTTGAAGGATTATTACCAAAAGGAGTGTATCCTAGGTATTTTATCTATCTCGATGTTGATCCGAACAAGATTGACATTAATGTGCACCCGACTAAAACTGAGATAAAATTTGAAGAAGAAAAATTCATTTATTCTATATTATTAAGCAGTATAAAATTAGCTTTAGGTAAATACAACATCATGCCAAGTTTAGAGTTTGAACAAGAATCTAGTTTCGACATTCCACATTCAAGACGTTCTCAACCCGCAATTGCTCCAACAATAAATGTTGATGAAAGCTTCAACCCTTTTCAAACAACTAGTAAACCACTAAATACAGGAACATCAGCAGGTAAAACAAAAGACAATTTTTCAAAAGCAATACAAGATCAAGGCTTTGGTTCACAGGAAACTAAATCTGCTGACTGGGAGGACTTTTATTCAATCGAAGACGAGGTTAACAATGTTGAACCTAGCTTGAAATTTGAGTCGCATTCAGAAAATGGAAGTTCATTTATTATTAAAGGAAGCTATTTATTTGCCTCGAGTAAGTCTGGATTAATGGTGATTCATACGAAGAGAGCAATCGAACAGATTGTATACACAGAAGCCATAAACAACTTCATTTCTCGTCCAATTGAATCACAAAATTTGCTTTTCCCAATTGAAAAAGAAGTATCAAAGACCGAAGAAAATTACTGGAATGAGAACTCCAAAATATTAAAACAATTAGGCTTTATTGGCGAAATTAAAGATACTTGTCTGCAAGTTATCGCTGTCCCTTCCGTTCTACAAGAAGAATCAATCTCGAGTGGCATTGACCACCTGTTTGAAACTTTAGCTTACCAAGATGTTGAGAAAAGTGATATTGCGCATACTTTAATTGCCTCTATCGCTCGATCGGCATCAATGACTCAATTAAATTTATTAACCAATGAAGCCATTGAGGGACTAATAGAACAACTTTTTCAGTGCGAAAATCACACGTATTCTCCACGAAATAAAAAAATTATTGACACAATTTCTCTCGAAGAAATTAGTTTGAAATTCAAGTAAATGTTTAGAAATATACCACCAATAACAAAGAATCTACTTATAATCAATGTGCTTTTCTACATTGTTTCATTGTATTTTTTAAAAATAGGAACCAACCTCATTCCAGTACTTGGAACACATTATTTCGGATCTCCACTTTTTGAGCCTTATCAAATCATCACACATATGTTCATGCATGACTTAAATTCTTTTATGCATATCCTTTTTAACATGTTGTTGCTTGTTATGTTTGGTGGACATCTTGAGCGAGTTTGGGGTTCTAAGAGATATTTCATTTTTTATATTGCATGTGGTTTAGGCGCATTTGTACTTTATAATAGTATAGGAGCCTGGCAAATTATCGAATTAAAAAACCAGCTTATAAGTCTCGGATATAATATGAGTGATTTAGACTATAAAATTGCAGTCAATAACTTAACAACGGGTGATCTTATATCTTTAAAAGATAGAGGTCTAATCGAAAACTACTGGACTCTAGCAAACAGCTCTCTTGTTGGCGCATCGGGTGCAATTTTTGGATTACTAGCTGGTTTTGCTCTCCTATTTCCAAACACAGAGTTAATGTTAATTTTCCCACCTATTCCTGTCAAGGCAAAATACCTGATTGGCGGTTATTTAGCTTTTGAAATTTACAATAGTATTTTTAACTCCGGAGACACCATTGCCCACCTGGCTCATGTCGGTGGCGCGATTGTTGGTGGAATTTTCATTTTCATATGGAAAAAAAAGGACAGACAAAATTTTTATTAGACCATGCAAACACAAGAGACTTTTATAGATAATCTTAAAAATCAACTCAAATACGGAGGTATGTCTATTCGTTTGATCTTTATCAATGTTATCGTTTTTCTTGGAATACGCATTCTGGATGTATTTGCTCAATTGGGAGGTGGGATTGAAGGTGCATTTATCGAGAATAATTTGACTCCTGTTTTTGGTTTACACACTGAATTAAGTGAATTCTTCACACATCCTTGGACGCTATTGACCAATATGTTTGCACATTACGACGCATGGCATTTGATTTGGAACATGGTGTTTTTGTATTTCGCGGGTCGACTTTTTGAACAACTCTTCAATCAGAAAAGGTTACTGTATACTTATGTATTAGGTGGAATTCTTGGTGGTGTTTTAGAAATAATCGCTCATCTCATTTTCCCAAGTATGCAGTTTTCAAACGATATCGTCATCGGTGCTTCAGGCTCTATAATGGCTATCTTTATTGCGATTGCATTTTACCGTCCTAATTTAACAATTAGTCTTTTCGGTATTTTGCCAGTGCGCATCATCATTTTAGCACTTATCTTTATTGTTACTGATCTACTCAACTTAGATTCTTCAGATGGTACCGCCCATTTCGCTCATCTTGGAGGGGCAATTTTAGGTGTATGGTCAATACAAAATATTCATTCATCAGGGAATATCGTGAATCAAGCAATAAAGCTGATGCAATGGTTCTCTCATGTATTTTCAAAGAATGACAACTCAACTTTCAAAGTGAAAAAAGGTGGCAAGTCAAAATCAAAACGATTTAAACCAGATGAAGACTATAATTCAGAAAAGAAAGATCAACAAATTATTATCGACAAAATTCTAGATAAAATTTCCAAATCAGGTTATGAATCATTGACGAAGAAAGAAAAAGACTTCTTATTCAAGCAAAGCAAGAATGGTTAGTTTTCTAAAAAAAATAATTCGATGGCGTAACATTCTTGGAGCGATTAGTGTCATCGCCTGTATTTCTTTATTGCTTTCTTATTTAAGTCCATTTATTCACCCAAACACTATTAAGATTATTCCATTATTTGGACTTGCCTACCCGTTTATTTTACTATCGAATATTCTCTTATTCATTTTTTGGCTTATCGTAAAATCAAAATGGAGTTGGATTATCGGAATAATTATCATTATCGGTGGAAAATTACATTTTCGAGTTTTTTCTTTTGGAGCTGGCGATAAGAATGAAGAAGCAATCGAACTGAGTATAATGAGCTATAATGTTCGCCTTTTTGATAGATACGATTCTGATCGAACGAAAAGTTATACTACGAAAGATAAAATTTTTAACTTTTTAAGAAAGAATTCAACGGATGTTATTTGTTTTCAAGAATTCTATCAACAAGACATACCAACAAACTTTATTACGAAAGATTCGCTCATCCCCTTATTGAATACTTTTGACTACCATGAAAGATATGCACACCGCATGGCAGGAAGGCAAAATTTTGGAGTTGCAATCTATTCAAAATTACCAATTATCGAAAAAGGAACGATCAACTTCAATAGTCAATCGAGTCAATTCAATTTTTGTATCTATTCCGATATTGTAAAAGAAAAAGATACGTTCCGGGTTTATAACGTTCACCTTCAATCAATACGCTTTGGTAAAGAGGATTATGCATTGTTTGAAGAGTCAACTCTGCCCGTCAAGGAAAAGCAACACAGGATTCTCCAACTACTCTCTAAGGTCACAAAAGCATACCCGGTGAGAGCTAAACAAACCCAATTGGTTCTTGAGCATATAAAAAAATCACCATTCCCTGTTATTGTTTGTGGCGATTTTAATGATACACCAATGTCATATACCTATAATCGTTTTTATTCCTCAATGATCGACGCGTATAAGAATACAACAACCGGAATTGGCGCTACTTACATCGGTAAAATGCCTATTGGAAGAATCGACTATATATTTCATTCTTCAGAATTAGGCTCAAATCAATTCGCTATCCAACAAGAGGAATTGAGTGACCATAGAGCAATACAATGTCATGTATTCAAAAAAATATAATAAATTTATAATAGAATCATACGTATGCTCATAGAGATAAATCCGAATAATATTGACGAACGACTAATAACCCAATCGGTTGAGGCCTTAAAAAAAGGTGGGTTGATTATCTTCCCAACAGATACAGTTTATTCAATAGGATGTGATTTAAATAACAAAAAAGCACTCAATAAACTAGCAGCATTTAAAGGTATAAAACTTAAGAAAGCTGATTTTTCCATTATATGCTATGATCTAAGTCATTTATCTGATTTTGTAAAACACATTGATCGGTCTACTTATAAAATTCTCAATAAATCACTTCCTGGACCATTTACCTTTATTCTAAATGCTACCAATGAGGTTCCACGACGTTTCGATACTAACAAGAAAGAAATAGGAATTCGTATACCAGACAACAACATAATTAGGGAGATCGTTAAGAGATTAGGCAATCCAGTAGCTACTTCATCTCTGCATGATAAGGAAGATACAATCCTAGATTACTTTACCAATCCTTATGAACTGTTCGAACGCTATGACAATAAAGTAGAAATTATTATTGATGGTGGTCAAGGTCAATTAGAAGCATCAACAATTGTTAATTTTACAAATGGCTATCCTGAAATTATTCGACAAGGTATAGGTGAATTAGAGATATGATATTAGTTATTGATTGTGGGAGTAATAAAACGCGATTCATTGAAGATATTGTCGATGAATTCATGGATGTAAAACATGGGAAACTCTTAGACTTCTCAGTCGTCGACCTGACTGGAGTTAAAGGAGTAATTCTTTCTGGAGCACCAATACTGATTACAGAAATAGATCCTCAACCATATATTGATAAAATGAACTGGATTCTAAAAACTGAAATTCCCGTTTTAGGCATTTGTTTCGGCCATCAAATCATTGGATTAATGCATGGTGCTTCTGGCTCAAAAATGAAAGCTGATAGAGATTGGCAAATCATTGAAGCATTTGAAGATTGTGAATTATTTAATCGTTTACCCAATGAAGTCCAAATGATGGAAGATCATTGTGAATCAATCTCAATTCCTCCAGGTTTTAATTTAATTGCTTCATCTGATGCATGTATAAATGAAGTAATGCAACACCAAGATAAGTTGATTTTCGGCGTTCAATTTCATCCAGAGGTCTCTGGGAACCATGGCCGAATTGTCATAGAAAATTTTATCAAAATTTGCCAAAAAGAATAGATTATCGATTAATTAGATCAAATGACCTATTCTTGAACAAAGTTAAAGACTTCAGGCATCTCCAATAAAATAACAAATATTATTTCCAGTAATTAATTTTTGTTACTTATTAATATTCGAGTATTTATAAGTTAATCTTGAAATGATACTTCATTTCAATAAAAAAGAGGATATTTAAACCATGATATTAAATCGTATATGGATAGGAATGTTTGTTGTTGCAATGGTTGTTGCTCTCAGTAAACTATTATTCTGGCAAGATTTAAACATTTTTAAAGAATTGGTTGACGCTTTAATGGGTGCGGCGACTACCGGATTTGAAATTTCTCTTTCACTAACAGGGATTATTTGTTTATGGATGGGGATTATGAAAATCGGTGAGAATGGTGGCGCGGTTAGAGTATTGACGAGAGTAGTTTCTCCTCTTTTTTCACGTTTATTCCCTGAAGTACCAAAAGAGCACCCTGCAGTTGGCTCAATGATGATGAATTTTAGCGCAAACATGCTTGGTCTTGATAATTCTGCAACTCCTCTTGGACTAAAAGCCATGAAGGAACTTCAAGAACTGAATCCTGAAAAAGAAACAGCATCTAATGCACAAATAATGTTTTTGGTTCTTAACACTTCTGGTTTAACAATAATCCCTGTAACTATTTTCGCTTATCGTTCCTCGTCAGAATCACCGACAGCAGTATTTCTACCAATACTGATTGCAACTTTTATAGCATCATTAGGAGGTCTTATTTATGTTGCAATACGCCAAAAGATAAACTTATTTAATCGCGTAATACTAGCTTATGTTGGGACTTCCACCATATTAATAGGGCTACTTTTAAATTATGTGGTAAACCATCCCGAACATGGTGGTACAATTTCTCAAGTTGGAGGGAATCTTACCATTTTTCTAATTATCATTTCATTTATTCTCATGGCTGCGCGTAAAAAAGTAAATGTGTATGATTCATTTCTTGAAGGCGCGAAAGATGGATTTCAAGTAGCCATAAGTATTATTCCTTATTTAATTGCAATGTTAGCAGCAATTGCTGTTTTTAGAGCATCAGGATCATTGGATATTTTACTCGATGGAATTAAAATGCTTGCTGTATATGCAGGCTTAACAGTAACTGAATGGATAGATGCCTTACCAGTGGCATTCATGAAGCCCCTAAGTGGAAGTGGCGCCAGAGGTGCGTATTTAGAAGTCATGAGTCATTACGGTATAGATTCTATGCAAGAAAAAATTGCAGCAACCTTTCAAGGAAGTACTGAAACAACATTTTATGTCTTGGCTGTATATTTTGGTTCTGTCAAAATAAAATACACCCGATATGCTGTAACGGCTGGATTAATCGCTGATTTCATCGGCATAGTTTCAGCAATATTCATTTCTTATTTATTCTATACAAATGGCTAGTTGGTTTAAAAAGAAAAAAAGGACTATTCAGATTGGCGATTCTAGCAAGATCAATGTCAAACCAATTAATTATCCAGCAAAAATAATTATTGCTTGGAGCAAAGCAATTGAAGGAAATCGCGAAATTACTCAATGGTTAAAGGAAAATGGTTATGAAGAGTTAGCTATGGCCACTTTTGCCATTTATTTAAAAAAAGAAGCCCGCAATTGGCTGCAAGAAAATGGCTATCCCCAGCTACTTGCATTGATCAATGCAGCAGAAGGGAATGCAAGTGCGCAGAATTGGTTACTGATTCATGATTTTGAAATATTATATCACATCGCTTTAGCTGTAGAAAGTGAGCGAGAAAGTTGGGTTTGGCTGAAGC
>CAJQQA010000222.1 GCA_905480355.1 uncultured Flavobacteriales bacterium
GTTAAAATGATTTGTGCTAATAACCCTGAAAACATTGACTATACTCAATACGGTATTACTAACGCTTTGATTATTGATAATACTGGAGTTTTCACTAACCGTGAGGCATTATCAAGACACCTTCAAGCGAAAGGTTCATCTAGAGTTCTTTTAACTGCTCCTGGAAAAGAGATTCCAAATATTGTTTATGGAATCAATCAAGGTGAGTTAGATCTTGAAACTGAAAAGATTTACTCAGCCGCATCTTGTACAACAAATGCTATTTCACCTGTTTTAAAAGTCATTAACGATAAATACGGAGTTGTTAAAGGCCACATCGAAACGGTTCATGCATATACCAACGATCAAAACTTATTGGACAACATGCATAAGAAACCAAGAAGAGGTCGATCTGCTGCAATCAACATGGTTATTACTTCAACTGGAGCAGGAAATGCTGTTACGAAAGTTATTCCAGATTTGAAAGATAAATTGACAGCAAATGCAGTTCGTGTTCCTACTCCAAATGGATCTTTAGCAATTCTAAATATTGAACTGGGTAAAGAAACATCAGTGGAAGAATTAAATGCAACAATGAAGCATGCTGCTCTTAACGGAGACTTAATTAACCAAATTTATTACGCTACTGATCCTGAATTGGTATCAAATGATATTATTGGTAATACTTGTTGCTCAGTGTTTGATTCAAATGCTACGATAGTTTCTAAAGACGGTAAGAGCTGTGTAATCTATGCTTGGTACGATAACGAATTTGGATATACAAAACAAGTCATTCGAATGGCTAAATACATAACGAAGGTAAGAAGAGCGATTTATTATTAATCACTATTTACCAATACAAATTGACGTAGTTATTTGATGACTGCGTCTTTTTTTGTTTAATAATTTAAAAAAGTGTGATATTCATAGTGAATAACTAATTTCTCTCTAGGCACAATCGAACTTTCTCTTTGTGTGCAGCTCTTTCATCGGGAGTAATGTTCGGGTTTTGAACTCTAAACGCTTTGCATTTCTCATCAATTTGGTCCAGACGTTTTTCAAGCATTACAAACTGAGAATCAGAAATGTGTTCATCCATAAAAGCTCCATTGATAGAGTCACCTTTTTTTACACATCTGCAAAAATCCCACTGCGCACCGAATTCTTCTTCGATATGCGCTAGATTCTCTTTGAACTCAATAATATCTTTTTTATCAATATCTGACATATCATACTCGGATATGATTATTGAATCGATTGAATCATTCTTTGCTATAATTCCCAATGAATCCTGAACTATTAAATCATCCTCAATAGAGATGTTTTTCACATCATTTTTACAACTAATTGCAAAAAATAACGTTATAAGAATAGACGTTAATTGCTTGAATTTTATATTTGGCAACATAATTGCTTTAATAATACAAACTTCCGTTTAATTAAACGGTAAAAAAAAAGTATTCCTATGATACGATTATTCATTTTGGCAATCCTAGTTAACCTTTCCGCTTTTACAATGGCTCAATCGGATATTGCAGATATTAAAGAACAGAATATTCAAGAAGTACGTGTTGATCGTTTGTTTTCGTCAAAATACCAAACCAGCTTAAGAAGATTACGTCGCACCTACCCTATGGCTTTGAAAGCAAAGGAACTAATTGAAGCATACAATGAAGATCTTGAATTTATTGATAAAAAAAGAAAAAAGAAAAAATACAGTAAAAAAGCACATCATAAGCTCAAAGATGAGTTTACATATAACATTAGAGATCTTTACCAAAGTGAAGGAGAAATGCTAATGAAGTTGGTTTACCGAGAAACAGGAATGACTGTTAACGACATAATTAAGAATTACCGTGGTGGGTTTCAAACCTTCATGTATTCAGAAATAGCCAAGTTATTCGGACAAGATTTAAATGCTGAATTTGATTCAAAAGGCGATGATTGGATAACTGAATTTGTTATTCAAGATATTATTGCAGGCAATATAGAGTTTGACACTTCAATGCGTAAAATGTCCAAAGGCGACTTTAGAACTGAAATGAAGTCCTATAAAAAGCGGAAGAAGGAAAATAAAAAGAAGTATAAAAAAATTGCTCGAGAGAATCAGAAAAAGAAAAAATCAAAAAAATAGCCATCACTATAAATTGACGGCTACTTTACATTAAAATCCCTTATTACTTAGTTTGCGCTAATTTATTATCAGCGCCATTAGAAACTGCAGACTTATCTAATCTTAGCTTACCACTATCGCAGGAAATTAAAATTGTTGATTCTGAAACTTCAATAATTTTACCATGAATTCCACCTATTGTAACAATTTTATCTCCAACTGACATTGTCTCTCTAAATTTTTTCAGCTCTTTTTGTTTTTTCATTTGAGGTCTTATCATGAAAAAGTAGAAAACTACTAATATCAAAACCATCATTATTATTTGATCCATAACTATATTGTTTACTTATTTGTTTACTATTTATTTCTTATCACATTTGCCTTAACAATCACCTCTGTAACAGAGTTTTCTGTATTGGCGACTATTCTAACTGACTTATTCAAGGGCCCAGCACTTAACTTATCTGTATTCACATAGGCTAATACATCACCAGATTTCCCAGGGGCAATTGGTTCTTCAGGTTTTTCAGCCACTGTACATGAGCAGGAACCGACAACATCAGCAATCACTAATGGATAATCACCAGTGTTCTTAATACTGAATTTTGCGGTAATTACTTCTCCTTTCATCACATCACCAGCATCAAACAAGTTTAATACTTCCATTGTTGTTTTGTTACCAATAACAACGTCAGATTCTTCACACGCTAATAAAAGGAACAATATCGAGAGCAATCCAACTATTTTTTTCATATACAATTATTTTTGAAGTCCTCTTCCGGCCTTATTAATTTTGCCTTCTTTATCCAATCGGCCAATTGCTTTATCTAATACACCATTAATAAACCCATTACTTTTTGGTGTACTATAAAATTTAGAAATTTCAATATATTCGTTCAGTGTTACTTTAGTAGGTATGTTGCTAAAAACTTGAAGTTCTGTAATGGCCATCTTCATTAAAATAACATCCATTTTTGCAATCCTATCAAGCTCCCAATTACTTGTCAATTCATCAATCATCTCTTCACTTTCTTTGTCCATAACAATTGTCTTTTGCAACAACTGATTAACAAAATAAATTTCGTCTTCTTTGTCTTTATACAGTGAAAGAATATCACAATTCCCTCCTTCTTCAAAGGCCTTAATTGTTTTGATAACCATAGCACATGCCAAATCAATATCGTCTAACCAATGAATACTCTTTTCTTCGAAAAAATTATACAAAGCAGGAAAATTTGCGATTTCAGTTTTAAACAAGCCTATAGCAAATGCTTTATCTTCTTCAAATCCCGCTTCTCCATTGTTCATGTATAAATCAAAAACTTCACTCTCACGAATATGTATAAGCATTTTTCTAAACATTTCTTGACTTTCATCCCCTACCCAGTTCACTTTTCTGTTTTCAGAGGCTGTCCTAAGATTCACGTTATTCTCCAAGAGCTCAATCACTTTGCTTTTTACGAATTTGAAATTTGGATCTAATTCTTCATCTGAAGGACGTATTTTCTTTTTATTCTCCGATATTCTATACTCAGAAACGGATTTTAATTCAGAAAATGTAAGTAGCAAGTACACATATAAATCATAGATTCTTTCCAACCCTGACAAAGTTTCTTTCTTCAAATTATTGAAGTTATCATCGTTGGTTTGATAGTATGAATACAATGCTTGAAGCACTTTTATTCTTAAATGACGTCTATTTAACATGCCTTATAAGGGAAGTTTAACATTACAAATTGATTCAATTCTTTCTTCAGCCATTTTATTTGCAATCTGATACGTCGGAACGTTTTCTTTTTGAGAGCGATTAACGATGTTCTCAATTGTATTGTAAATCTGTTCTGACTTATCCATTGCCCATTTTGAAGAGAATCCTTTCACTTCTGAGTAACAATTAATTACACCACCAGCATTCAAAGCGAAATCAGGAGCATAAATTATTCCTTTCTCCATAACAGCTCTACCGTGTGTCTCTTCGTTTTGAAGTTGATTATTTGCTGCACCAGCAATAATTGAGCACTTTAATCGAGACAAAGTACTATCGTTTATAGTAGCTCCTAGCGCACAGGGCGCATAGATATCCATGTTGATATCATAAATGTCATCCAGTCCAACAACTTTCGCATTGAATTTCTCAGAAACACGCTTCAATGTTGCTTCATGAATATCTGTGATATATATTTCAGCTCCTTCTTTCGCTAGTGATTCTAATAAATACTCCCCAACATGCCCAACACCTTGTAAAGCAATTTTCTTACCTGCCAAAGAATCTGAACCAAATTGAATCTTAGCACTTGCCTTCATTCCAACATACACACCATATGCAGTAACTGGAGATGGATCACCACTTTTACCTGGTAAGCCAACAACATGATCAGTCTCCATACTTACATAATTCATGTCAATTGGTGAAATACCAACATCCTCGGCAGTAATGTACTTTCCTGCTAAGCTGTTAACGAACTTTCCAAACCTTCTAAACAAAGCTTCAGATTTCATTGTTCTTGCATCTCCAATAATCACCGCTTTTCCTCCGCCCAAATTTAAACCTGAAATAGAATTTTTATACGTCATACCACGAGATAACCGAAGAACGTCATCTAAAGCTTCCATTTCATTCGAATAATTCCACATTCTTGTACCGCCTAAAGCAGGTCCTAAAATTGTATTATGTACGGCGATAATAGCTTTTAAGCCAGTAGAATTGTCATTGCAAAATAACAATTGTTCATGATTGTATTTGCTCATTTGAGCAATTACTGGATTTTCAATGAGGTTAGTGTCCTCTATTTTTTTTACTTCAAACATTCAAGAACGATTATATTGTTCAATTTATTTACATTTACAACTTCATGTAATTAAGCATGTCAAAAATAGGAAATTATCGATGAAGTCTTTGAGCTATCTCAACAAATATTTCATAAAATATAAATGGAGACTATTAATTGGAATCTTTTTCATTTTTGCCACAAACTGGTTCAAGGTAGAAATGCCTAACTTTTTTGGGGATTTAATTGATGAATTGGCTGTTTGGCAAGATAATAACCCCTCTGAAAGCTTATTAATATTCGCGCTAAAAGCCGGTGGATATTATATGCTATTGATTATTCTAGCGAGTCTATTCTTATTTATGACGCGCCAAACTATTATTATTGTGTCGCGATTGATAGAATATGATTTAAAGAATGTAATTTATGTCCAATATCAGAAGTTAAGTTCTACTTTCTATAAGCGAAACAATACCGGCGATTTGATGAATCGAATTTCTGAAGATGTTACAAAAGTTAGAATGTATCTTGGCCCTGGTGTGATGTACACTATTAACCTAGTTATTTTGGCTGTTTTAGTCATTCGAAACATGATCAGCGAAAATGGTTATTTGACGATTTTTGTCTTGATTCCATTGCCTTTAATGTCGTTTATCATCTACAAAGTTTCTTCAAAAATCAACAGCATCAGCACTATTGTGCAAAAGGAACAATCTACGATGACCACCTTGGTTCAGGAAACGTTCACAGGTATTCGAGTAATAAAAGCCTATGGAAGAACGGCTGAAACAGAAGAACAATTCTCTCAATCTGCAGAAAGTTACAAGAAAAAGAACATGCGTTTGGTCTTGGTCAATTCCTTATTTATTCCAACAATATTTATTCTAATTGGTATAAGTACAATTACTTGTATATACATTGGAGGCTTACTTTTCTTTGATGGGAAAATCACCGAAGGTGTAATAATCAAATTTATTTTTTATGTGAATATGCTTACTTGGCCATTTGCATCCATTGGCTTTGTAACATCGATGATACAGCGTGCAGCTGCTAGTCAAGAAAGAATCAATGAATTCTTAAAAGAAGAGCCTGAAATCGTGAATACCAATTCTGAAAAATTCAATTTTGAAAAGGAAATTAAATTTCAAAATGTGACCTATACCTATCCTGATTCAGGTATCAAAGCAGTTAACAACTTGAGTTTTATACTGAAAAAAGGAGAATCACTTGGTATCATTGGGAAAACAGGCAGTGGTAAATCGAGTGTTTTAAGCTTGTTAATGCGAGAAATTGAACCTGATTCAGGAGAGATTTCAATTGATGGAATTTCTCTAAATAGTGTAAATCTTGATCAATTCAGAAATGAAACTGGAGTTGTGCCACAAGACGTATTTTTATTCTCTGATTCTATTAAAAACAACCTCTTATTTGGCTCAGTTATTGAAGAGTCCATAAGTGAAGCTAAATTAATTCAAGCATGTACCGAAGCACATATATATCATAACATTAAAGACTTTCCTGAACAATTTGAAACTATTCTTGGAGAACGGGGAGTTAACTTAAGTGGTGGACAAAAGCAGCGTTTGAGTATAGCCCGAGCACTGATTCGGGACCCTAAATTATTACTTCTTGATGATTGTTTATCTGCTGTAGATACAGAAACTGAAGAAATCATTTTAGATAAGCTAAATAAACGTTCGATGACTTCCTTGGTAATTAGCCATCGAATTTCATCGATTAGACACGCTAATCATATCCTTGCCATTAAAGATGGTATGCTAAGCGAATCGGGAACACATATGGATCTGATTGGCACAAATGGCGAATACGCAGAAATGTATCAAAAGCAGCTGGTTGAGAAAAAGGACTTAGGGGATAAAAAAGAATAGTTATAAGACTATTTTTTAATTAGATGTTTCAAAACTTCCTAATTACTTACAGAGAATAAGAACTTATTTGGAGAAACTAAATTCGATTTCACAGCGTACATCACTATCCCAGCAGTATTTTTCACTCCTAATTTTGACATAATGTTCTTTCTGTGCGTATTAATTGTGTGACTACTTAAGAATAACTGATCTGCTATCTGTGTATTCTTAAACCCTTCAGCAATCAAGACAATAATTTCCTGCTCTCGCTTAGAAATCAAAACTGCATCACAAGAAAATGCTTCAAAATCTATATCATCTACATTTAAGTTGGCTTGTTGAATTGTTTCTACAATCTGACCGCAGAAAAATTTGTTCCCTTGACAGGTTTCTTTTACGGCTTCTATGATTTCGCCGATTGAACAATTCTTTTTCACATAACTCGTTACTCCAGACTTAAGGGCATCTACAAGAACTTGTGGTGATTGTTCTGGAGTAATTGCAAGAATATAAATTGATGGATAATTGGTTTTCACTTCAAGAACAGCATCAATATTAAACTGATCTGAAGTATAGTCAATCAAAACCAAATCAGTATCAAAAGACTTCAGTAATTCTGATAGTTCAGCTCTGGAATTTGCTTCACCAACAATCTCAATAGTGGCGTCGACGTTTAATATCGCACGAATCCCTGCACATACCAACTCATTACTATCTGCGATGACTATTCTCATTATTTATAATGGTTTTAAATAACACTACAAATATAATTAAACTTGCCAAGTAAAAGATAAAAATATTGCTTCCATCAAACTTTTACCATCCAGTTAAATATATCCTCTATTGTTCCATCTTTCACATCTTGAAGGAATTGGCGTATTTCACTTGATGATGCTCTAGGACTATCTTTGGGTATTTCAAACAATTCGTCTCTAAAGCCAATTTTTGCAATCGGAGCTATAGTTGCAGCTGTACCAGCACCAAAAGCATCAGTAACTCGACCTTCTCTAAGTGCTGTAACAACCTCTTCAACCGTAATTTTACGTTCTTCCATAGGAATATTCAAATGACCTGCTACTTCTACAACAGATCGTTTCGTGATTCCCTTAAGGATAGTATCTGTATCTTCTGCCGGAGTAATCAATTTCCCATCAATTTCAAAAACAATGTTCATAGTTCCTGATTCTTCGATGTACTTATGTTCGATTCCATCCGTCCATAGAAGTTGATCAAATCCTTGTTCGTTTCCTTTTTTAGCTGGATACAATGACGCTGCATAATTACCCGCAGTTTTCGCTCCACCAACTCCACCTAAAGAAGCTCGAGTATAAAACTCCTCAATTTTTACATTCACGGGCTCAGAGTAGTATACTCCAACTGGGCATGTGAAAATTAAGAACTTATAATTGTTTGAAGGCTTAATTCCAATAAACTCATCAGTAGCAAATAAAAAAGGACGAATATAAAGTGAGTAGCCATTTGCTTTAGGAACCCATTCACTATCGATTTCTACTAATTTCCGTATCATATCAACAAAATCGTCAATAGCTATAGTGGGCATACACATTCTCTCGCTTGATTCTCTAAAACGCTCTGCATTCATGTCTGGGCGAAACAATAAAATTTCTTTATCACCCGATCGGCTTGCCTTCATTCCTTCAAAAATAGATTGGCCGTAATGAATAGCAGACATAGCTGGATGCATTTTCAATTCTCCAAATGGCTTAATCTCTGGCGTTTGCCATTTGCCATTCTCAAAGTTCATTTCAAGCATGTGATCAGAAAATTCTCTACCAAAAGAAAGATTCTCCCAATCGATTTCTTTGACTCTCGATTGACTTACTCTATTGACTTTTATGGCTATTTTATTGTTAATCATAGTGTTTTATAGTTTTGCAAATATACACATTCTTTAGTAATTTTCAAAAGAAAATAAATTCCTCAATCTTTTATTGGCTGTATGATAGCGTATTTTTTTCTATTTTCGTAAAAGCATCATGAATCATGAAGAAAAGCAATGAAATATTAAACCAATTTTGGGGATTTAACTCATTTCGTCCCCTGCAAGAAGAAATTATTGATAGTATCATTTATGGCCATGACACACTCGCTATTCTTCCAACGGGCGGAGGTAAATCAATTTGTTTTCAAGTTCCAGGAATAGCGCTTGAAGGTTTAACCCTGGTAATTTCTCCACTTATTGCCTTAATTGAAGATCAAGTGCTTAACTTACAAAAAAGAGGAATTAATGCGGCATCTCTTACTGGACACATGAGTTATCGCGAAATCGACAATACACTCGATAATGCTCGATTTGGCAAAATGAAATTTCTATACACCTCACCTGAAAGACTTAAAAACCCACTCTTTATCGAACGATTTAAACGAATGAAAATTGGTCTTATCGTGATAGACGAAGCCCACTGCATTTCCGAATGGGGACATGACTTTCGTCCAGCTTATCGCGATATTTCTGAGCTAAGGAAATACCATCCGAACGTTCCACTAGCAGCATTTACAGCTTCAGCTACAGAACGAGTGCGTAAAGACATCATTCTCCAGTTAGATTTAAAGAAACCTGAATTATTCACGGCTGATTTAAGTAGAGATAATCTTAGTTACCAGGTAATTCCAAGTGACAATAAATTAAATAGAGTTATTGAGTTTTGCAAAGAACATTCGAATCAAACAGGAATTATTTATTGCCAAACGAGAAGAAGCGTGAAGTTTGTTGTTAACCAACTTAGGGCTTTAAATCTCTCAGCTGGAATTTATCATGGCGGTCTCAAAGCAGATGACCGCAAATATATGCTTGAACAATGGATGAACGGATCTATTAAAATAATGGTTGCTACAAATGCTTTTGGAATGGGAATCGACAAAGCAGATGTCCGTTTTGTATTGCACTATGAAATCCCCAATAATCTTGAAGCCTACTACCAAGAAGCAGGCAGAGCTGGACGTAATGGTGAAAATGCAGAAGCAATCGCTTTTTGGGAACAAGCAGATTTGGATAAAATGAAAGAGCAACTCACGATGAGGTACCCAAGTCTCGATCGGATTAAACTCATTTACAATAGCGTTTGCAATTACTTAAAAGTTGCCATTGGTTCTGGTCTATCAGAAAGTTACGACTTTGAGATACAAAAATTTAGTAAAGGATTCAAAATACCTGTCTCAGAAACGTATTATGCTATAAAAATTCTTGAGCTCAATGGTAATTTGAATTTTTCAGAGAACAATTATCTGTCTACCCGTATAAAAATTGCTGTCGGCAATTCAACATTGTATAAATTCCAAGTGAGTAATGATAGAATATCTCCGTTAATTGTGCTTTTAACCAGAAGTTATCCGGGAATTTTCGATCGGTATATTAACATTAACGAAGCAGAAATATCAAAACTTTTAAAAATAAGCAGATCTGAATTGATAAAACAATTAGAATACACGGTGCAGTATGGTGTCACAGATGTTAATTTTCAAACGAATATCCCCAAATTAACATTTATTCAAGCTCGATTAACTGCAAGTAATCTAACTATTTCGAGTGAAGTCTATTTCAATAGAAAAAAAGTTGAACAGGAAAAACTGAATGCTATACTTGGCTATATCACCAAATCTAATTGCCGCTCAAAAACAATTAGTGAGTACTTCAGTAATTCGGGTAAGTCATGTGGGATCTGTGATTTTTGCCTTGATAAAGAAAATAGTACATACTCTTTTCAAGAGTTAACGGAATTGATTCCTAAAGAATTACCAAGTACTGCTTTGCAATTAAGTAAAAAACTAAATACAACGCTAGATATAACTGCAAGAGCATTACATCATCTTATTTTAGAAGAGAAAATTTGTTTGGTTGAGCACAAATACCAATTGATTTGAAGTGACTCCGTTAGCACAAAACTACTGCATTAAGAATTAGTAATAATATCCTTTAATTCATGTACTTCTTTCTGCAAACTTTGAAGTGACTTAGATAAATCACTATCATCAAGTTTTATTTCTGATAATTCAGGTGAAATATAGTTGACAAATTTCCACATTTCGATGATTTCATTGGCATGTACAAGATATGGTTCATAAAATGGATTGGTTGAGCACAATTGAAAAGACTGCTGAGAGTCAAGTAAATTATGAACTACTTTAAAAACAATACCGTCATTTTTTGTTACAACGATACATGGTGTTCCTTTACGAATGGACATCCAATTTTGCACAAACTCTCCAACAACATAAGAGCCTTCAACTACAGGCGGCATAGAATCACCATTAATCGGGAATGTTCTGTATTTTCTATCTTTCGCAAGAAATGGAAGATGAAAAGTTGGAAGCACTTTAATGTAATCAGGATCTGCATAACCTGCAGTATAACCAGCACTAGCTTTTACTGGCACTAGCTCAATCATTTCTTGATTTTCTTGATTTACAATTGACGTCAACACGCGCAATTTAGTACCCTTAACATCACTGAATAGACCTTTATCAATTCTCTCCCATTCGTTTTCTTTGAAGCTTTCAAAATCTTTCCGAATTAAATCATCCACTGATACTTTATAAAAATCACTAAATAAGATTAAACTCTCAATATTAGGCTGTGCAACACTATTTTCATAGCCAGAATATGAACTTCTAGTTAATCCGAGACTATTCGCTACCTCTTCTTGAGATAATTTCTTTCTATTTCTAAGTAATTTTAAATTCTTGCCAACTTCCATTCTAAGGTTTTAATCAATTTATTGACGGAAAATTAATCAAATAATTTACATTTGGCAAGTTTTGATTAATAATTAATCACATTTATTGATAGGTTGACCCCTCATCTGTGATAAGACAGATATGTATTTCGCCCCAAAGAAAATAATTTGAGACGAATAATATACCCAGACAAGAATAATCAACATTGCTCCAGCGACGCCTCCATCTGCAGCAAAGAAAAAATGCATGAGATAAAACTTAATGATCAATTGACCAATATAGAGTAAAACACTCGTTACTAATCCACCGCGAATCGCGTTTCTCCAAACTACTTTTCCGTCATGAAGGTATTTAAAGATGAAGCTAAAAATAACGAGGTTAGTTAAAATTGGGACACCATGCTCTGCAACAATTGAAAATATTAAACTTAATAGCCCTTCTCCACTAAACAACTTATGTCCAAGTGATAAGAATAAGGGTTCAGCGAAATACACAAGGATAAAAAGCAAGGTCAAACCAATAATAAACCCTAAAGAGATGACCCTTGAAAGTAGATTATGCAATATTAACTTTGCTGCTGGTTCCTTTTTGGCAACAACGCCATAAAAACTATTGATACTTCTCTTCAGTGAATTAAAAATCACGGTACATGAAAACATCAGTGCTATAATACCAAAAGTCTGCATTAGAGTACTTCCTTGCAAAAAATTCACTTCCGCTAAAAAATCTAATATACCGGAGGTATCGGCTAACCCGATGTTTTCTCTTAGCATTGTACCAATCATATCTATTACTGCCTCTTCACCAACAATTCGACCTATATACGTAACGCTTAAATAAAGAATCGGAACAAGCGCTAAC
>CAJQQA010000223.1 GCA_905480355.1 uncultured Flavobacteriales bacterium
ATGTCCAAAAAAGTTCCTTTTTGTTCACCAAAACAATACTTATTAATGTTATCCTGATTGGCAACATATTTCTTGTTAGAATTGGCTCCAGAAACCCATTGCCAGCTCAAAGCATTGCTTGCCCAATCGGCATCTAACAGATAATAATACATCCATTTTGCAGGCATTCCCCAATGACTTCTTCCCATGTTGCATGCAATAGAGGCAATATACATTCTTATGTGATTATGCAGATAGCCAGTTTTATAAAATTCACTAATTGCTTGGTCAATTGCCACAACCCCCGTTTTTGCATCCACAATAGCTGAAGGTATTGCGAAATTTGCAACAGGTGTTTGCTCATTTTTTAAATCCTGATTGATCGACTCACCTTTTGAAATCCATATTTGCTGCCAATAATCCCTCCAAGCTAATTCTTGAATAAACTTTTCAATTTGACTATAGTAATAACCTCTTTTCATGACCTGGTTTAAAATGAATTTAGTGGAAACGATACCTCTTGAAATATAAGGCGATAAATAGGTAACAGAGCCGTTAATATAGTTTCGGGACACCCCATAATTTACAGGGTTTATGTCATGAACACGCTGCAATATTTCGGAGTATTTCGTCGGGAATTTAATATTTATAGGCTCAGATAATTTCATTATCGTTTACTAATTTTATTTCCTGTAATAGTTCTTTGACGAGAACATCTGAAACGAGTAATTTCAGAATTTCTTCTTTTTAAATGTTTCTGACTGACACCGCTATTAACTCGTTTACGCCACCTTTTAAAACTAGTGGCCTTTAACATGCTCCGCATTAATCGAATAACTTCTTTCTCTGGCAATCCAAATTGAAATAAAATCGCCTCAAACGGAGTTCGGTCTTCCCATGCCATTTCTATAATACGATCTAATTCGTATTCTGCAACTTTTTTTATATCACTCATCTTTTATTGTAGAACTAAATTAGGCGGGATGCTAGTTTTTAATTACTAGAAACATATAACGCCTACCTTTTTTGTAAAAATACAACTTTTGTTTAACTTTTTACTAATAATATTAAACAATAATAGGTCCAAATATTAAATTAATATTTTTCAATTTAACAAAAAGTACAATCAATGACATTAGAAAGTATAGATTAATCTTAATCCCTAAACGCAAAAAGCCTACTGTAAAAAGTAAGCTTTTTAACATCTGTGACCCTGACAGGAAAAAGGTCAAACTTTTTAGAGGACTTTAAACTGTTGAATAAATACGAGCGTACTCTATAAGGTCACTGTTCCGCAGAATTCAAATAAGCCCATTAATAACAGAAAATAAAGGATTATGAAAAGTAGAGTCTAGGGTCTAGTATTAGTGAGAAGGTTATTAATTATATACAACGTAAATTAAAGCAGTAGATCGTAACTCGAGGTAAAATCATGCATTATAAAAACATAGCCTCCAGGCCAATTTCAGGCTGTTGCCCTAAGTTAATATCTTAAACTTAAGAAAAAGCGGTTCTCCAATAGAGCATCCTTAAAACTAAAAAGTGATAAGACCGCACAAGCATAAAATATTAATATATTTGTATAAAAGACTATAATATGAAAATAGCATCACTTGTATTACTATTAACTTTAAGCTATACTTCAAACTCTCAAATTGTTGGGGTTGAATTTTCTCCAATGTTTGGATATACAATCAGTGGGACAGCAAACTACGATTTTGAAAGTTACAGTGTCAAGGATGGACCGTCATTTGGTGGATTAATAAACATTGAAGTTTATGAAGGGTCAAATGTTGAGTTTAGTTATACCAGAGTTAATACTGAAGCGGTTAAACTTGATTATTTTTCTGGATATACAACTCCTTTTGAATTAGGTATTGAACAATATCATATTGGTGTTACTCAAGAATTTGCTGATGGAAAAATACAACCTTTTGTAAATGTTTCTATTGGTGCTGTTCATTACTTTGAACTTAACAGAACTAATATTGACTATAACAGTGGTGAATCTTGGAACTTCTCAACTTCTTTTGGTCTTGGAACAAAATTATATATAAATGACTTTTTAGGATTTAGGCTTCAAACTTCTTTAGGTATGCCAATGGAATCTGATGGATTTGGTCTTTTCTGTGGATTTGGTACTGGAGGCGCTAGTTGTGGTGGTGGATGGACATTGAGAATCCCTATTGTTCATTGGAACATGGGAGCTGGATTAATTATCCGTATTCCTCAATAGTTACTATCAGACGTTTTCTGGTACTCTTCTTGTATAAATCACATCATTAGGTACTAGTTATAGTGCATTCGTTAAATAGCTATTAAATATAATAATGAGATTATGAAATTTCTTTTTCTAATATGCACTCTGATTTGTACTTCAACTCTATTTTCACAAACAGAATCCGTTCCTTTAAGTTGGCCTAGAGAAATTGATACTAATCATTATATAATTACTGTATATCAACCACAACTTGAAACATTAAATGGTAATATATTAAAAGGCCAATTAGCCTTATCTATTAAAGATACTATTGATTCTGAAATTACTTTTGGCTCTATGTGGTTCGAAGCAAGATTATTGACTGATTTAGAAAACCGAACAGCTATTTTAAATGACCTCAGGATAAAGGAATTGAAATTTCCAGGAGTCTCAGATTCAAATAATTTAACCAAAATTAAATCTGTTATTATTGAAAACTTTATCTCATCCGATCATATAATGTCATTGGATAGAATAATTTCAAGTGTACAATCAATCTCTCAAGTTAATACGATTAATAACGATTTAAACAACTTGTCACCACACATCTATTTAAGGTCAACACCAACTGTTTTAATTAACATTGATGGAGATCCTATTTTCAAAGAATCTTCTAATGAAAAAATTGAATTAGTTGTCAATTCACCATATTTCATAGCTCGTAAAAAAGATAAGTATTATATAAAAGGAGGAAAAAAATGGTACACATCTAATGCGCTATTAGGTGAAAATTGGAAATCAGTAGATTTAGTTTCAAATGATTTAAACAAGGTAGCTGAAAAACAACTTGGTTTAAACAATAATGTTGATGATGAAGGGGCTTCTGTTTCATTAATAGTAGTTAGTGAACCTTCTGAACTTATTTACATTGAAGGAAAAGCCACATATACGCCTATCCAAAATACAGCTCTATTGTTTGTCAACAATACTGAAAGTGATATATTAATGGATTTAAGTAGTCAAAAGCACTATTTACTAATAAGTGGAAGATGGTATTATACCTCTAAATTAACCGATGATGATTGGAAATTCCAAGAACCATCTAAATTACCAACTGATTTCCAGAATATATCTGACAGCTCTGAAGTAGCTTCTGTTCTTATAAGCGTGCCAGGTACAAAAGAGAATCAAGAAAGTATTTACGAACAGCAAGTCCCTCAAACTGCTATTGTGGATCGAGCTACAGCTTCAGTTAATGTTGAATATGATGGTAATCCAAAATTCGAAGAAATTGAAGGAACTAATTTATTATGTGCAATCAATTCAAATGTTACAGTTCTAAATGAAGGTGACGTTTATTACGCTATAGATAGTGCAGTTTGGTTTGTATCTGGTAATGAACATGGACCTTGGGCAGTTTGTATTAATCGTCCTGAAGAAGTCGACCAAATACCCCCAACGTCTCCAGTTTACAATGTCAAGTATGTATACATATATGAGTCAACACCTGATGTAGTCTATGTTGGTTATACAGCTGGCTATTATCATTCTTATATGTATAATGGTGTTATTGTTTATGGAACAGGTTATTATTACCAACCATGGTATGGTCATCATTATTACCCACGTCCTGTTACATACGGATATGGTGTTCATTACAATCCTTATTCTGGCTGGGGATTCTCAGCAGGTGTAAGTTACGGTTGGCTAACTGTATCTCATCATAATTATTGGGGACCTGCAGGGTATAGACATGGGTACAGACATGGGTATCATAGTGGATATCATAGAGGATACCACAATGGATATTCGGCAGGATATGCAAGAGGAGTTCGTAATTCAAATAACATTTACAGAAATAGAAGTAATGGAGTTCATCGAACAAGTAACAATAGGTATAATGGGAATAGGAATCCCTCAATGAGACCATCAAATAAACCTAATAAT
>CAJQQA010000224.1 GCA_905480355.1 uncultured Flavobacteriales bacterium
CCTATTTAAATTTTTAAATAGGGGCTTTTTTATACAACAATATAGGCCTATCTATCCATAGTTATATACTGTTATTATTTTTGAACTAACAAAAGCTATGTCTCCAGAGCTTGTTCATTATTAAAAGAAGTTCCATTTTTCCTGGGATTGTCTGGACCTGATTGTTAATTTGAGAAATCAATTATTTAGTTGCTAATTTTTTTATTTTAACTTTGAGTAATTGGATCACTACACCATGATTAAAAAAATAGCATTCTTAACTTCTTTTTTCCTCGTTTTTAATTTGTTTGGGCAGGAAGTTGTAGCAACAGACGGAGATTATTCATCTGCTACTAGTGGAAGTTTATCTTGGACTCTTGGAGAAATAGTTGTTGCAACTACAGAATCTCCTTCCGGTATATTAACCCAAGGTTTTCAACAAGATTTTGAGAATATTCTAGCTGTGGCTGAAAACGGTTGGTTATTGTTTAATATTTATCCAAATCCTTTTCAACAAGAATTAACAATTCAAGTATCAGACAATAAAACTTATAGCTTATCTATAATAAATAATCAATCGAAAAAAGTTTTTGAGAAACAACTTGAATATTCAAATGTGGTGACAATTGATTTGTCATTTTTAAATTCAGGAGTATATTTTATAGACATTCAACGAAATGACTCGTTGGAACATTTTTTCAAAACTTTAGTCAAAATAAATTAATGAAGGAATTTTTAACGAGCATCTTATTTGTTGTTTGGACATTTTGCTTAAATGCACAATCTCCTGATTTGTTTAAATATCAATCTGTAGCGAGAGATATTTCAGGTACTGTAATAGCTGATTCACCGATTGGTTTAAGAATATCTATTCGTGATTTGACCGAAACAGGAGCGTTAGTCTATCAAGAAGAACACGTTGTTATCACCAATGGTTTTGGACTGTTTAATTTGAATGTTGGAGGTGGTGTGCCCATTTTAGGTACTATTCAAAGTGTTAATTGGCCATCAGGTGCCAAATTCATTGAAATTGAAGCTGATTTAACAGGTGGCAACAGTTATGAAGCTTTTGGCATTAGCCAGCTACTTAGCGTCCCATACGCACTCTTTGCAAATAACGCGGAAAACTCTATTTTACCGGGAGGTACAGCAGCAGGAAATACTAGTTTTTGGAACGGAACAGCTTGGGTTGTAGATGATGCTAATTTGTACAACGAAGGGGAAAATATTGGGGTTGGGACGAATACACCACTGCAAAAATTTGATGTTAATGGAAATATCAATATTTCATTAGACAGTAGCTATATGATTGACAATAGACGCATGCTTTGGATAACAAACGACAACATATTTATTGGGGATAATACTGGGGGCAGTACAACTTTAGCAAACAACAATACTTTTTTAGGTATGAATTCAGGACCTATTACAAATGTTGGGTCTCAAAATGTTTTTGTTGGTAATGAATATGGTTTTGTAAATACTACTGGTGAATTAGGCACATTCATTGGTAGAAGGGCAGGTTATACAAACTCAATAGGTATCGAGAATACCTTTATCGGTGCATATGCAGGTCAGTTTAATACTTCAGGTGGTCATAATTCATTTCTTGGTGTTACTGCTGGTAATTTAAATGATTCCGGTGAGGAAAATTCTTTTCTCGGTGCACATGCGGGTTATTCGAATACGTCTGGTAGTTTCAATACTTTTGTTGGAAATTTCTCTGGAGTTAACAATACGATTGGGAATCGTAACACTTTACTTGGGTTTGAGGCTGAAGTTGGAAGCGCTGGCATTACTAACGCAATGGCTTTAGGCAATACCGCTGTTGTCAGCTCAAGCAATTCAGTAGTAATTGGAAATTCTAATATTATTTCAATAGGAGGGCAAGTTGGTTGGAGTACGCTATCAGATGCTAGATTAAAGGAAAATATTCATAAAAATAATTTAGGACTCACATTTATTAATTCATTAGAAACAGTAACTTACAATTATAAGAAGACAGAAAATAAGCAACGATACAGTGGTCTTATTGCGCAAGATGTAGAAACATTACTTGATGAAATGGGATCTGATTTTAGTGGTATTGTAAAGCCTGAAAATAATAGTAGCTATTATACAATCCGTTATGCAGAATTTGTAATTCCATTAATTAAGGCAGTTCAAGAACAAAGTGAAGTGATTGAACAATTAAATGATAGAATAGAAGATTTAGAAAAAACGTTAGAATTATTAATAGAGCAACAGAATTAAACAACCTTTAACCATTACTTTCGTCTACTAAAGTAGAAGTATACTTATTTATGAAATTTGCAATAGCCACTTTACTGTCTTTAGTTTTTATTTTTTCATCTATTAACGTAAAAGCATGCAGTCCCTGTGCTGCATTGAGTAATGTAACCCAAAATCTAGTTGGAACAAATTTAGAATTAACGTTCACAAGTAACGCAGGATGGGATTGTTGTTATACGGTCGATATTGAAATTGTTTGTGATAATGAAAATTTCACAGGGGTTTTTACGCATCAATCAGCTCAATTATGTCATTCTGGAGGGAATAATGTGAATATTCCTTATCCATTAACAGTAATAGATTTATCAGGTTTTTGTGCTGGGACATATAAATGGAGAGCAAAAGAGTCTTCTTGTGCTGCTTTTACACCTGTATTTACATTTGTTTTAACGACCGGAGGTACACCAATTTCTTTAGCAGCATCTCCAGACCAGGATTCAATATGCATAGGTGATAATATTCAATTAAATGCCATTGGAAGTGGAGGTTGTAATGCAGGAGTTATTGATTTTTCATGGGCAGCTCCAGGTTTTAATTCGAATATTTCTAATCCAATTGTATCACCTGTTGTTACAACAACATACACAGTTACAGCTACGGAATCTGGTTCTTGTACTCTGCCACAAACAGCAGATGTAACAATAGTAGTATTGCAACCTTCAACATTGACAGTAATAGGCATTGACGATATATGTTCTACTGGAATAGGTGAAGCGACAGCTGTTCCAGACCCCGGAGGAACTCCTACGTTTACATTTTCATGGCTTTCACTTGGTGGGATTGCGACGCAGACTGTAACCGGACTTTTAGCGGGCTCATATACTGTTGAAATGACAGATGGTAATGGTTGCGTATCTACTGCTGATGCTATAATAGGAGATTCACCGGCAGCATTTCAAGGGTCAACCACGCTTGTTTCTTGCGCATTAGGGAGTGATGGAACAGCATTTGCCGAAATGGTACCAGTACTAGGTAATGTATCTTATTTATGGGATGATATCAATGCTCAAACAACCCAAACAGCGACCGGACTTTCAGCTGGTTCCTATAATTGCACTATTACCTCTGATATTGGATGCGTTGGTGTTGTAAATGTTATTGTTTCAGAATTGCCCGGTATGATAGGGAATATTGTATCACAGTCTGATATTACATGCAATAGCGGAAATGATGGTTTTATTCAAATAAATGTGATTCAAGGTACTGGGCCTTATACTTACTCATGGGATAATTCAATTTCTATTCTTAATTCAGCATCTGACCTCTTGGCAGGTGCAAATACGGTTACAGTAATGGACAGTAATGGATGTCTAATTGATGTTGTTGGTATTCTTAATGAACCACCACCGTTAGAAATTACTTTTCTTACACCAATTACACAAATTTGTCCAGAAGATGATATCCAATTACAAGTCTTAGGGCAAGGAGGATCATCACCTTATACATATTATTGGTATGAAAATGTAGATGTTTTTATTGATACAGGTATAGTGATAACAGTAGACCCAGATGTTACAAATACCCAATATTGTGTTGTAATGACGGAAGAGTGTTCTTCGCCAACTGATACAGAATGCACATCTATTGTTTTTCCAACACCTATCGTACCTAGTGCTGTTCCAGACCAAGGGGAGAAGTGTGTCCCAAATAGTTTTGAGTTTTTCGATGCCTCAATTAATGGTGTTGAAATAGCATCAACATTGTGGCAGTTTGATGATAATCCAACGCACTTGGCCTTTGAATTAAATGGTGATTCTACCTCTTTTTATTATGATGAAGTAGGAACTTATGATGTGACAATGACAGTCACTTCAATATTCGGTTGCGTTTATGTGAATACTATATCAAATATTATTTCTGTTCTACCAAAACCCATTGCAGATTTTAATTTCTCAGCAAACCCAACAACAATTTTCGATACAGATATTCATTTGATTGATAAGTCCTCTTCAGATGTTGTCGATTGGTTTTACTCTAGTACAGGATCTATTCCGAGTTCAAGTAATGATCAAAACCCTGATTTTACTTTTCCGCTTGGGGTGGAAGGTAATTATCCAATTGAGCTTGTGGTAACAACAGAATTGGGCTGTCAAGACACTGTTGTTAGAATTATGCAAGTAATTTATGGAATTACATTTTACGCTCCAACAGCTTTTACTCCAGATGGAGATGAACACAACCAAACGTGGCAGCCTCAAATACTTGGAGTTGATGTTGATGATTTTAGATTGCTAATCTTTAATCGCTGGGGTGAGCTTATTTGGGAATCTAAAGACCCTTCTAGTGCTTGGGATGGCACTTATAATGGTAAGATTGTTCAAGACGGCACTTATCAATGGACTTCATCTGTGAAAAACCCATTAAACGATGAAATAATAAATTTCTCAGGTTCATTTGTTGTGATTAGGTGATAAAGAAGAATACAGAAGTTTTATTTATTCTTTATAAGAGCATAAACAACTCATCTATTAATTTTCAAGCATTTAATAGGAATCTATAAATCTTACTGCAATGAAAATATATCTTGCTGAACCATTTCCTTAACGGTACTGTTCATCAGTTCATTTCCTGCATAGAAGTCAACACAGGTTGTATCTTCCAAGAGACTTAATTCATAATCGCAATTAAGATTCATGTTGTTAGAAATCAATGCTCGGTATGAATAGATTTTAACAATTGGCGAGCTATGTGTCAATAATTTATTTAATTCATCTTCCGTTGCAACGGTCTGAAATTCTCTATAAATTGCAAATTCAGGTGTAACAGAATCATTCACCTCAATAAACATTTCTTTAACAGCAGTTGCTTGTGATAGCTGAAAGACAATACTGTCTAATCTATTTTCCATTGCGATAGGCATTAATGTTGGCACATATGGACTTGGAGGGATTGCATTAACCATTACACGAAATTCATGATATTCTTCAGCAGAAATACCCATACTCTTGATTCCCAAGGTAATGATAATCGACAATAAAGAAAGCATTCTAAACTTCATGGCATTGATGTTAAGCAATCAATTGATTAATTTTATTGATTAATTAGAACACAAATTTACGAAAAATCATTTAATTTTCTTCTACTGTAACCTAAAATTGAATTTTAGCAGTAATTCGAGATGCCAACAATTGAAAAAACACTCTTATTTAAATTGAATGTAACTGACAAACTTTATATTTGTACAAGCAGATGAAAAGAGTATTAATTATAACGTATTATTGGCCTCCAAGTGGAGGAGCTGGGGTTCAAAGATGGTTGCGTTTTGTAAAAAGAATGCGAGATTTTGGCTGGGAACCTTTCATTTATACTGTTGACAATCCCAATTACGCATTGCTCGATGAGGGTCTTGTTAATGAGGTTCCAGAGAATGTGAAAATAATTAAGTATCCAATTAAAGAACCAAATAATTTATTCTCAAAGAAAAAAAGTAAAGGTAACCTGTATAAATTGCAAGAGCAAAAAGGGAATACAAGGTCTTTTATTCAAAAAGTAAGTTGGTTTATTCGTGGCAATTTTTTTATTCCTGATGCACGTTTTATGTGGATAAAGCCATCAGTTAGGGTCTTATATAAAATAATTAAAGAAGAAAATATTGATTTAATTGTCTCTACGGGCCCACCTCATTCTTTGCATCTAATAGGTAAGAAATTAAAAGAGAAACTCAATATTCCATGGATTGCTGATTTTAGAGATCCGTGGACATCAATGGATTATTTAGATGAGATGTTCTTGACTAATTTTGCAAAAAATAAACATGCACGTCTGGAAAAGCAGGTAATCACATCAGCTGATAAAGTTGTAGTTGTAGGCCGAACGATGTACAATGAATTCTTAGCGAATCATAAAGTTGAGTCATCAATAATATACAACGGTTTTGAGCAGGAGGCTAATACTGAGACTACATTCACACTTGATGCTAAATTTTCTATTGTTCACATTGGCAGTTTTTTAAAGAATAGAAACTGTATTGATTTATGGACGGTATTGGCAGAGCTTGTTGTTGAAAACGAGGAATTTAAAGAACACTTAGAGATAAAGCTTATTGGTAACGTTGCCCCAATTGTTTTAGAATCTATAGATGCGTTGAATTTGACTCCATACTTAAACAGAATTGATTATGTGCCCTTTGAAGAAACCCAGTCTCATCTTCATTCAGCGCAAACATTATTGTTACCAATCGATAGAATTCCAAATGCAGAATTTGTTCTGACAGGCAAATTATTTGAGTATCTTAAATCAAAAAGACCTGTCTTGCTAATTGGACCGATTAAAGGTGATGCAGCCGACATAGTAGAAAATTGCAATGCTGGCTACAGCTGTAATTTTGACGATAAACAGATGATTAAAAATACTGTTCTTAAAATGTTTAATTTATATTTAAAAAAAGAGAACAAAATAGATTCGATTAACGTAAACCAATTTTCAGGGGCTGAACTGACACGGGAAATGACAACTTTGTTCGATACTTTAGTAAGTGAAAAGAAATGATAAAATTGCTGACAATAATAGGGGCAAGGCCCCAGTTCATTAAGGCAGCTGCAATTAGCAGAGCGATTAATAATGAATTCACTAGTCAAATTAATGAAGTTATTGTGCATACTGGTCAGCATTACGATGAGAAAATGTCGTCCGTATTCTTCGAAGAGTTAAAAATTCCAAAAGAGAAATATAATCTAGCAATTGGTTCTGGAAGCCATGCGGAACAAACTGCAAAGATGTTAGTAGAAATTGAAAAAGTTGTTGAACTTGAAAAACCAGACGCACTTTTACTCTATGGCGATACTAATTCAACTTTAGCAGCTTGTTTAGTTGCTATTAAACTGCATCTTCATACTATTCATGTTGAAGCAGGAGTTCGCTCTTACAATAAGGAATTCCCTGAAGAAGTGAACAGAATTATTTGTGATAACATGTCATCCTTGTTATTTGTTCCTTCTGATGCAGGAATGGATTCATTGAAAAAGGAAGGGTTTAATATGGATTTAATAAAAAACACGCCAGTCAGTGCTAGTCACCCAAAAGTGTTTCGTTGTGGTGATATTATGTATGATAACACTTTGTTTTTTGTCGAAAAGAACAAAGGAACTGACCTTTCGGTCTTCAAAAAATACATTATACCAAGTAGTGATTACATTCTTACGACAATGCATCGTCCAAGTAATGTTGATCAAGAAGAAACATTGGAAAACATATTAAAAGCGTTGAATGAGATTGCTTTAGTACATGATAAAACGATTGTATTACCTCTACACCCTCGGACAAAAAAGAACATTGAAGATAATTCACGATTGAAGGAATTAATATCAAGTGAAAAGATTATAATCATTCCACCAGTATCATTCCTGGAAATGATAGAATTGGAAGGGAATTCTGACTTAGTAGTAACCGATTCTGGAGGGGTGCAAAAAGAAGCTTACTTTATGAAGAAGCCTTGTTTAATTATGCTTTCAGAAACACCATGGACGGAGTTGTTAGAAAGTAACAATGCACTATTGGTAGATAATGATTATGCAAAAATTGTAAATGGTGCTGCACACTTTTTAAATATGACGACTGATTTAATTTTCCCATCTTTGTATGGTGATGGAAAAGCATCCGAGTTTATTTGCCAAGAAATAGTAAATAATATTAAATAGAACACCATGTTATCAAGTTTAGAAAAAGTATTGATTTTAGCTCCGCATCCTGATGATGCTGAGTTTGGACTTGGCGCTACTATCGTCAAATTACAAAATATGGGTAAGGAAATTCACGTTGCTGTTTTTAGTAATTGTGAAAAGTCGACACCTGAAGGCTTTGAAATTGGTGCGATAGAAAAAGAAATGTACGCATCTTTTGAGTATCTAGGAATAAAAAAAGAGCACCAACATATATTGGATTTTGAAGTAAGAGAATTTCCGTCTAAACGGCAAGAGATTTTAGAAACTCTAATTGTGTTGAGAAAAGAAATTAAGCCGAATCTTGTATTTTTGCCTTCATCAAGTGATGTTCATCAAGATCATAAAACGATTCATGAAGAAGGAGTGAGAGCTTTTAAATACACTAATTTGTTAGGTTATGAAATGCCATGGAATAATTTTGGTTTTACTTCTTTTATGTATGTAAATTTATCAAAAGAGGATATCGAAGGAAAAATAAAAGCCTTAGATTTTTATCAAACACAAAAACATAGAAGTTACAGTAATGTCGATTTTGTAATGTCTTTAGCGAAACTAAGAGGAATTCAAATACAGCAAGAGTATGCAGAGTCATTTGAATTAATTAGATTTATTCAAATGTAAGAATGGCGACAATTGAGGAAATAATAAAATGGTTCAAAGAACAGGGGAACAAAACAGTTCTTTCTAATCAAAACTTATCTCAAGAAATTATTGCACCTAAAGCAATTGATTCCGCAGTCATTGATAACATTTCTTTTCTCAATGCAAAAAATAAAGACAGAGTTCCGGAATTGCTTATAAAGGCACAATGTAAAATTGTAATTTTAGAATCAAGCCTTGCTGATAAAGAGTTAATAAATTCTATTGAGGGAATGAGCTTTATTTTTTCTGATAATCCCAAGGCAGATTTACTCCTTTTTTGCAAAAAATTTCTTGGGTTTGATCAGAAGATTGAAAAAACAGAAATTCATTCATCTGCTAGTATAGCGGAGAGTGCGGTTCTCGGAAAGAATATAATCGTTTCTACTAATGTAGTGATTGGAGATAAAGTTGAAATTGGCGACAATTGCCAAATAGGTAGCAATACAGTTATTGAGAGTAATACAATTCTTGGTGACAATGTAGAAATCGGTTCTAATTCTGTTATTGGAGGTGTTGGTTTTGGTTACGCTCAAGATGAACTAACAAAGCAATATGTGCGTTTTCCTCATTATGGTAGGGTAATTATCCATAATAATGTCAGTATAGGTAATAATACATGTATTGATAGAGGCTCATTAAGTGATACAATTATGCATGATGGGGTAAAAATTGATAATCTTGTACATATCGCACACAATGTGAAAATTGGCAAGAACACTTTGATTATTGCAAATGCGATGATTGCAGGTAGTGTTATCATTGGAGAAAATTGCTGGATTGCACCTTCTAGTTGTATTCGAAATGGAATCACTATTGGTGATAACGTTACAGTTGGTTTAGCCAGTACAGTAACCAAGAATATTGGTAGTAGTCAGACAGTGATGGGAAGTCCTGCAGTATCGATAGAAGATTTCCTTAAACTGCGAGAACAGCAAAAATTCTTTCTTAAAGAGTAATTACAAGATTTTATTTCTCTTAAAATAAATATTAACTTCTTCTGCAAAGCTAATATCGATTATACCTGCACGAAGAATATAGTCTGAGTCTTTAATTTTTTCAACTTCAATCTTTTGATTGCTTGAAATAAACGGACAAAGGATAGCTAGGTTTTTTATTGTGCTCACATCTGCGTTTTCAATATGAATATTGAAGGTATACAATTGGACAGTACTTTTTTTGAAAAGATGTTTCAGTATAGATGATCTTAAAACATAATTTGGAATAGAAATCAACTCTCCACTGTCATTTGTTAATTCAGTATGAGAAAGATTGATGGCTATTATTTTACCTGTTGTATTTTCTGTCGAAATTGTTTCTCCAATTCTAAATTGATTATTGATCTTAATGATGATTCCGGAAAAAATATTTCGCCAATAATCCCATCCAATTCCAATAATAATTCCACTAATAATTAGTGTTAACGGCATATTAGATCTGAATAACATTACGTAGAATAAAAATGAATAGCCAATCCAAACGATGATTTGAATTTTTTGCCAATACTTAAAAAAAAGAAAGTGCTTCTTCTTAAGCATTGGTAATATATAGTTGTTAACAATATATAAGCCCATGAATAGGACAATACCTATTGCAATGAACAATAGGATATGACTGATTTGTATGTTTCTAAAATCTGACATCATGGTTAACTAATAATTTTTTGTTCTTTTAGCCAGAGTTCAATAAAATATATTGAACTCTCTTTTAATGTATACGCACCATTAGTTTTTTGATACAGAATGGACGACTTAAGTAATTCATTCATCGTTTTCTCTAGCCATTGAGGCTGTTCAAGTAAAGTCTCAAGCTCTATTTTTGTTAAATTCTTGTGTAAAACAAAGTGGTATAAGACTATTTTCCAATATGGGTTATCAATTTCAGGAAAGATAATATCAGCAGGTTTACCGATGTATAATAAGCCTTCCTCATTCTTTTGAATAGAGTTGATCCAAAGATTTAAAGCGACTCCAATATTTCCGTTAGATTTT
>CAJQQA010000225.1 GCA_905480355.1 uncultured Flavobacteriales bacterium
AAAGTTTTCACGTTAGGATTAATTTCAGGATTATTCGCATTCGTAATTTGTGTTGTCTATACACAGGCTTATTATTCAATATTAGTAGACTTTTCAGAAGGAGCAGAAGTGTCTATAATGTTAAGTTATTGCACAGGAGGGACAATGGCTGGATGTTTTCTTTATTTTGCAATTAGAAAAATTATTAAGAATGCGGCAATCGCAAATTTCATCTTTAATATGATTGTCAGCGCAATTCCACTTACTCTTGTGTTTATGGTTTTAGCTCAAAATGATATTGAATTTAAAAACGAAAATGCATCCTTTATGGTAGATTATTACAAAGGGTTTATATTGCCGATGTTATTTTTACCGTCATTATCTTGGATGACATTTAAGCCATTATTAATTAAAGAATGAAAAAGTTAATAGGATATAAAGTAGTCTGTTTTTTGCTAATAGCAATCTCAGTTTCATGTAATAAAGATAAAATTGGAGATTTTGATCCAGTTGATGGAAACCCTTTTACAGGTGACTGCACGGATACAGTATTTTATTCAACAATCGTACAACCTATTATTATGAATAATTGTACAGTTGCTGGTTGTCATAATAACCTTCAGGTGGCAGGTGGATTTAACTTCGAATCGTACGAATCAGTTTCGGCAAATGCAAACTTAATTTTGAATGTCATACAACATAATTCCGGCTTTGGAGCAATGCCTCTTGGAGCATCTCAACTTAATAGTTCGCTTATTCAAGATATTGAATGTTGGATCAATCAAGGACAAATGAATAATTAGCACCCCATTTGTGGTGTTTTTTATTCCCAACGAAGTTTAACTTTCTCCGATATTAGCTTGTACAGCTGTTTCGGGAGGTAAGTTCGCCATTCAATAGTGTTAAATTCTCCGCCCATAATAAAGTACTGGTCAATACCTACTTCGCGCATTTCTGTTTGAACATGTTCATGGAGGTTAAGCATAACTGCCCATCCTTCTTCTATATCGTCTGTCCATTCTTCGTAATAACAGTCGTCGGAACTGTGAAAATTAAGTACGTTTTCACCAATCAGAATGAATTTGTCAATTTTTTCCTTGAGTAATTCATCAATTAAATCCCGCTTCAAAGTCATTATATCATTTTCAATGGCATCGTTCCATTCTCCTATAAATTCTATTACCGCGAAAGATTCTTGATAATCGACATAAATTATTTTAGCAAATAGTGTCGAAGAACCAAAGTCATCCCATTGTGGATGAATGAGGTAATTATAAATTTGATTTTCAAAATATAATTCGCTGTATTCCCTTCCAAGAAAAGGAGAAAGAGGGTCTTCAGAGGCTTGATATAAATTCATCCAATGATAATATGGCTCAACCAAGTGCATATAACAAAGTTAATAATTGGCGTAAATAAATCTATAAATTGAGAATCAAAAGTTTCAAACTGATATTCCAGAGATAATTGGCACAAAATCTGCATTAGAAAAATGACTATTTTTATACTAACAATAGAAATCATGATAAGAATGAAATCAATTATTTATTTTACGCTAGTTACTTTTTCTCTGGTACTACTTAACTCTTGTAGTTCTGGTGATGGAACTCAAAATGTAAAAGATTCTCTTTCTGCATATATTAATGGAAATGACCAAATTATGGTTTTTGGCAGCGCTGACATTAAAAGGGTTTTGGATAAAACAGATTATAAAAACATACCAAAACTTGGCGTCTTATTGGATTCTGAAATGAGTGAACTGAATAAAATGATTGATTTTAGTCGACCAATATATTATGCCATAGAAGGTCCAATGATCAAGGGTGATACACCTTCTGCAATTTATAGTTTTGTTCAAGTGAAAAGTAAAGAAGCTTTGATTCAGAAATTAAGCAAGGATGGCTTTGATTTCACCAATTTACAAGAAATCGATTATGCAGAGGATGGTGATTTTGTTCTTGGGGTTTCAGATCATATCGCAATAATTATCTCGAAACAAGGAGAATACGAAGCTGAAAAATTAATAATGGATGCTTTTTCAAAGTTGTCAGGTAACTTAAGTGGTGGTTCAATTGCTGAAATTCTAGAGGAAGAGGGCGACATAGTAATGGCTGTAAGTGTCGCACCAACATACTTGAATACCAATTCGGGACATGATGATTTAAGTAAGGATAAACGAAAGGATATTGAAGAATTGATTTCGGGTGCTTACGTTCAAACGGTTATGAAATTTGAGGAAGGAGCCTTATTTATCGAGTCTAAAAATTACTTTTCTGATGATTTGTTTAATTTAATGTTCTTTAAAGAAGACAAGGATGCGACGATTTTAGACAGATTAGGAAGTAGCGAAGCAAGATTAGGAGTTGCACTTAATATAGACATGAAAAAGATGCAAACCTTTGCCAATAAATACTCATCCGAAACAATGGAGGAGATAGCTAATTCAATGGGAGACTACGGTAAGATCGCATTCATGACTGGAGGAAAGGATGCATTGGCGACATTATTTGATGGTCAGTTAGGTGCAGTTTCAACGGGTAAGTCTGAGCAAGGAGATGGCTTTCCTGATTTTAATGCATATATCGGATTAACAGAAAGAGGATTGGGGATTGCTGAATTGGGAATGATGGTTGATTTTAATCTTCAACGTGGTCAACTAACAACTGCAGATGATGGTGCTTATTTCACTACAAATAGTGAATATTCGAACAAGTCTAAAAAGAATAATTTGATTCTTCCTAATGGATGCGAAAAATTTGGTAAGAGTGGTATAAGCGCGTTTATAAATTTCGAAGATATAGACATCAATGAATTTGATTTTCAAATCGCTAGCGGTGAACGACTATTAAAGATAGTGAATAGTATAACACTTTATTATAACAATGAAGGCGGTAGAATCGTTCTTAAGGCTAAAAATGGCAAAGAAAACATACTGGAACAGACTGTTGATTTGATTCTGAAAGAATTTGCTAATGAACTTAACAGTATTACTATTTAAAACGCATGAGTAAATACAATTCACTTACAGAGAAAGAACAAGCTGTAATTCTTGGCAAAGGAACAGAAGCTCCATTTACGGGAGAATATACGGATACAACAATTGCTGGTAAATACGTTTGTAGACAATGCGATGCCTTACTATACCAATCTTCAGATAAATTTAATTCTAATTGCGGATGGCCTTCATTTGATGATGAGGTTTCAGGTAGTGTTGAGCGTGTTCTTGATGCAGATAAACGACGAGTTGAAATTGTTTGTGCAAACTGCAAAGGACACTTAGGACATGTTTTTGAAGGAGAACAATTAACTCAAAAAAATACACGACATTGCGTGAACTCTATTTCTCTGAAGTTCATTGAGGATTTATAAATAAATCAACATCAGCTATCTTTCTAAAACAATTAACTGAGAAGCCATAGCAATTTGAGAATAGTTCTGAGAATTATTCCCAAACTTTGCTGCCTTGTTTTGCCACATTGCTTGTATCAAACATTGCCCACCTTCTGTTGGCTTAATTTTATTGATTACAGCTGCCACATTTCCTGAGCCTGCGTGATACACATGCAGTACAAATAAGCGAAACCAAATATCATCTTCTTTGTACTCAATACCTATCGCTTTTAATATTCGTTGTGCTTCTGGAATGCAAATTGTCTTAATTAATCGCGATGAACCGTAAGCACTTCGTTCAAAGTCTTCCCTTTCATCAAGATAACGTCCAACCTTTAAGCCTTGCATGCGAGCAACAGAAGGCATTAGCTGAAACGGCCCGTACGCTCCAACTTTTGATTTTTTTAATTGCCCCGGACTTTCGATAAGTAAAATTGCTTGTGCGTACCATGGGTCAACGCCGTTTTGCTCGAAGGCTTCCATTCCTTGCTGTAACGTTGGAAAAACAAGATCAAATTTATAGAAGTCATTTTTTCCAGTAGTTACAAAAATACGGGCATCGCTTGATAAACTATGAACGCTACGAACACTATCTCTATATTTATCTATCTCTAAATTGCTCTGTGCATTCCAGTCTTTCTTGCTCACTTTAGCAATGATAAGACGTGATTTTGCAATGTTGATTAAACAAGAGTCAGGAGAAAGCATCATTATTTGCTTCCAAAAAATAGGCTGAGCAAGTTTATCCCACCCTTCAGAAACAAGAGCTTTTTCGTTAATTACCTGTCTTATGTTCAGTGTTTCTAAAGGTTCTTCAACAACTTCGTTGTATTCTGAAGGCTGTAAAGAAGTTAAATTTGAAAAGAAGAATAAAAAGAAACAAATGTGCATAAATCTAACTGGTTTAATTAATTCATTACAATGTAGCTCGAATTATGCCTGAATATTTCGGTACATTTAGAAACAATTCACATTCTATCGTTGAAAAAGCAAATTTGGAATGAGACAATCATCAGTTCTTATATAAAATACATAAATTTGCTGTTCATGAGGACTGTTAAGTTTATTTTTTCTTTTCCGATTATCCTTCTGGTGAAAATATACCAGTGGATTATTAGCCCGATATTACCACAAGTATGTCGTTATTCGCCCACTTGTTCTTCATACATGATTGAGGCTTTGAAAATTTGGGGACCATTAAAAGGAGCATATTTAGGCCTTAAACGAATTGGATCTTGTCACCCTTGGGGAGGTAATGGTCATGACCCTGTACCACAAAAAAAAGACTAGATTAAAGAAAAGCTAACCCTCTGTTTGCTGATTGGAAATCATTTCTCTATTTAGAAACTGAAATAATGTACCCTTCTTCCATAGTTCGTATACAAACAAGCTGATCACAAGCCCATATTCGATATTGCTGACAATTCTTACTTGGATAGCTGAGCTGTCGTTATAGACATATAAAATGTAGGAGAAGAAAATAAGGAATGACCAGAGAACAGGGAAACTAAAGTTACTGAATAATGAAAACGCAAGAAGAGGAAGGATATACCATGGGTGCATCGTGTTGCTTAATAAAAGATAGATGAAAAACCCGATAGTAATTCTTTGAAAAAGCTTTTTCCAATCAAAATGATCTCCAATTAAAGCGATACTAAAAATGAGTAAAATCGCAATGTAAGAAAGACGAGGGCCATAGACCTTTGTCATGTTATAACCGGTATCCCAGAAACCAAATTGGAGGTAATGATAAAATACGAAAGAATTAAATTCAAATACCTTGAAGTATAAACGAAGGCTACTTCCAAAATTCTCAATGTTGGATGAATCCAGTTGTATAAAACCAAAAGCGATAACAGCGGCTATCGTTATAACATAAAATTTAACAGATTTCCAAAAGCCAAAATACCGAAAAAAGAAGGGTAATAGGATTAGAGGAATTAGTTTGATTTGAACAGCAATTGCGAAAAAGAAACTTCCAATAATTATTTTTTGTTGAAGCAGAAAATAAAGAGCAATGAAGAAGAATGAAATCATTACGCCTTCGAAATGTGTATTTCCAGTACATTCAACAATCCATAGCGGGTTCAGATATAACAACCAAATGCGTGAAGTTTTAATTCCTAATTTTTTTAAGATTCTGATTAAATAAATGGCTCCTAATAATTCAGTAAGTACTATTAGTAATTTTAAGACGATAGTGTTGATTGCTATATTGTCAGCAAATAAACTTGCAATCATGAAATAAGCTTGATTAATTGGTGGATAACAAGAATAGTTTCGTTGTGACAAGGAGCTTATTCCATCATATATTTCATTAAGGTATGCATTCTCTGAAAAGTTGGAGGATAGTATTAGCTCATTTGGTTTAAAATCAAAAGGATTAATGCCCATTGTTGTTATCTCACCATCCCA
>CAJQQA010000226.1 GCA_905480355.1 uncultured Flavobacteriales bacterium
AGCCCCGTACCCGAGGGTGCAGCTGGATTCTCTACTCTCAAGCCTTTCGGCATCGAGCTAAAAGAGGTTCCGCTATTTGACACTAATTTCAGTGAGCTAAATGCTTCTACTGGTATGACTGCAAATGACTCTACTTCATTCATGGAGCTAACCAATCCGTCCAACAGACTAATTGGTATTCAGCGTGAAGTTAAGGTCAACCGCGAGTACGTTGCGAAAAAGGATTCTTTGGAGTACACAATCTATGTTCGTTTGGGCGTGGCTTGGTCTGACTTGGACAGCGTTGTCACGGTCACTTCGATCCCAGTGCTTGATTAGAGTGAAGTACGGGAATACCTTCTCGTAAGATTTGTGATAGAATTAACCCCGACCGAAAGGAAGGGGTTTTTTCTTTGCCTAAAATAAAATTGAAGTTTTGCAACATTGGAAATCACTACACATATCCGTCCAGATTTGGAATTAGAAAGAAGTCACCAGATGGATTGCAGTACAGATGTAAAGAATGCTGGCAGAAAAAGAAAAAAGAAGATCGTAAAAATAATCCAGAAAAAGCAAAGCAAGAAGATTTAAATAGATATTGGAATCATCTTGAATATCATCAAGGATACAGAGAAGCTAATAAAGAAAATCAAATTGCGTATCATAAAGAATGGTATATAAAGAATAAAGATAAAAAAGACGCACAGAATAAAGCATGGTTTGATAGCAATCCCGATTTGTGGGTTGTTTATAGATCAAGAAGAAGGGCATTAAAAGCTGCCATTCCAGAGACATTTCCTGAAAACTGGTGGCAGCAGATGATTATATTTTATGGACCATATTGCTCAAATCCTAATTGCACAAGAGAAATTAGTAAAAAGAATCCACTATCTCATGATCACATCATTCCTATATCAGACCAAGAAAGATCATCTAATAGCTTATTGAATTCTCAGATACTTTGCAAAGGTTGTAACTCATCCAAAAGTGCATCTCATCAAACTGACTACCGCGATTGGACCAAAGGCATTTTGCTAGACGACTTAACCATCATTTATGATAAGATTGAACCTACATCAGAAAACTTATTCAAACTACAGGAGAGTAATGAAACCATTAGCACAGCGCAATAAAAAAGAGCTAGAAGAATTATTTGAAGAACTAGATTTACCCTTACCAGATGGCAAATATACCAAAAATGATATGCTCTTTAATTTGGAAGAGGCCGGGGTAACGAATAAGAACTTAGAAAGTTTCAAGAAAAAAGAAGCATCAGAAAACACAGATATATCTGAGCTTGAATCAATGGTAGTTATTTGTATGGATAGATTGAATGGTTTGTTTCAATTCAAGAGCTATAAGTTCAGTCAAGCCAAGAAGTATATTTTGATGCCAAAAGAAGATGCAGATGAATTATTGATGAAAAATCATGGGTTTCATAGAGCTTCCAAAGAAGAAGTTAAGGCATATTATAGCTAATATGCTACAATAGAACAAATGAATGAATTATACTCAAATGAAACTAATGTATTAACTTTTAGCACTTCTGTTAAAGGCGAGCATAAAATACCAACTTCATTACCTACAGCAAAATTATGGACTTCTAACACCAAAGATTTTATTGGTACTCCCAATGATTTAACTGTTTTTGAAGAAGATTCTTTATATAAAGTTTTGGTGCCAAGCAATCTAATTTCTAATAAAAGATGGGCCAAAGTTGTTTTTGAATATGATCTATTAAATTATGGATTCAATGCTCTTTCGGAAATTTATGAATTAGATGCAAGACTTATAACTCTTGAAGAATTGAATAATAATCTTGGTGTTGATAGCACAGGAGAGTCTTACGAAGTTTCTTATTGGCAATACGATAAAGCTGAAAAAGTAGTAAGAAAAATAATTAACACTTTTTGCCAGCAAAGGTTTAATTCTTGGATTGGTTCCAGAAAAGTTACTGGAAGTAATTCTGATATTTATTTACCTCAGCATATGGAAAAACTAACAGGTGTAGCTAGTGGTTACACTGATATTAACTTCTTTGACAATTATAATGTAGGGGATTATGTACTTAGTGATTCAGGCAAAGTCTTATCAATTGGACAGCCTTGGACAAAACCCAGTGTTATATACAAGAAATATCAATCCAAACAATTATATTTGGTAACAGGAATATGGGGATATCTAAGTGTTCCAGAAGCAGTTAAAGAAGCAACATTAGAATTAGTTAGATTCTTTATGTCAGACGATGTGGAATCAAGAAGAAATTATTTCTTGAATGTCAACTCCGATTCAAATAGTTCTTATACTTTCAATTTTTCTGCGTATAGAGATTCCACTGGAAATCCTGTAGCAGATGAATTATTGAGTAATTACAGAATTTACAATGTTAGTGCGGTATAATTTTTTACATGCCTAAACTAAGAGAAGTAAGAAAAGATCTAGCACAAACACTAACTAATTATGGGATCAAAACTGTTTCCCTTTTTGGTACAAAAGACATTAGACCTCCGGTAAACATTATTACTCCGACTGATAATTATATTTCATATAAGAACGATGCAAGAATGAATATGTGGAATGTTCAATTATCGGTGGTGGTAGTAAGCGGAGGTTTAAGTGAAGCTAACGCAGATGAAGTAGATGATCTTATTGAAAAAACAATCATGGCAGTTGCAGATCCTAATGCTGCGTTATGGTCAGTCGATGCTGTCTCTGGTCCTCAGAAAATTAAATTCGAGGGGCAGAGTAAAGAGTATTACTGCGGAGTTGTTATTCTGAGTACAGAAACAATCTTAGATAATATCTGATGCCTAGATTAACATATGGTCTGTGCTCCTACTTGGATTGTGAAAAAGAGGCTACTTATAAAGAGTTACTTCTTTGCTCAACTCACTACGCACAACAGAGAAATAAAAATTATGGAGAATGTTCAGTAGAAGGTTGTCTAAATATAGCTACATACAAGAAGAAACAAATGTGTGGATCTTGTTTTAACAAAGAAAAAAGTGAATCTTTGGGTCCATGTATTCGTATTAATTGTTTAAATTTAGCTAAATATGTATCAAGTCTTCTTTGTCAAAGTTGTTACCAGAATCCAGAATTAGATCCGAAAGATAGAAAAACCCACGCACCTTCAAAAGGGCTTTATTCCCCAGAGATGACTGATGAGGAACGGAGAATTATTAGAAATGAGCAAAGCAAAATATGGAGACAAGAGAATCCAAAACTTTATAAAAAGGTTAGAAAAAACTATAATTTAAAAAGAGATTATGGTATAACTATAGATGACTATTTTTTAATTTTACAAAATCAAAATTATTGTTGTAAGATTTGCAAAAAGCATGAATCAGAATTCAAAATAGCATTTGCTGTTGATCATAGTCATAAAACGGGAAAAGTCCGAGGTTTATTATGCATGGATTGCAATATCGGCCTTGGGTTATTTAAAGATGATATAATGATTTTAGATAGTGCAAAACTATACTTAAAAGAAAGTGAGTGATTAAATAATGGCCCTTCAAAATGGTAAGCTGAAATCAGTTTTCAGCCTCAAAGTTGGAGCAACCGACTGGATTTCTGACATTGTTTCTTTCGAGCTAACCTCAGACGAAGCAGATCAGGATTCACAGACATTCAAAGAGTACAACGACGGTGCAAACCGTGAATGGACTCTAAATGTTACGGCAGCATGGGATGGTGGTTCCGCAGATTCTCTACACGAT
>CAJQQA010000227.1 GCA_905480355.1 uncultured Flavobacteriales bacterium
TAGCATCTGCTATTACCATTCAGGCGATAACTTCGTTTGCGTTAACAAGGTTATTAAGTGTAGAAGCACAAAAGTTGATTTCTGAATTGAGAGCAAAAGTTCAACGAAAATTATTAAAATTACCGATCAGCTTCTTTGATAATAACAAATCCGGGGCATTGGTGTCACGTGTTATGTCAGACGTTGAAGGTGTGAGAAATTTGGTTGGAACAGGTCTAGTTCAGCTAATAGGTGGCTCATTAACTTCTATATTAGCCCTATTTTTATTGATCAAATTGAATGCAATGATGACTCTCGTAGTCTTAATTCCGGTTGCAATTTTTGCGGTTGTCATGTTAAAGGCATTTAAATATATTCGTCCAATTTTCAAGAATAGAGGTAAAATTAATGCAGAAGTGACAGGTCGTTTAACAGAAACATTGAATGGTGTCAGGGTGATTAAAGGTTTCGACGCGGAAGAACAGGAGAGTGCTATTTTCGAAAAGGGTGTAGAGCGCTTGTATTTAAATGTGAAGAAAAGTTTAACAGCGACAGCTATAATTACAAGTTCCTCAACCTTTCTGATCGGTTTAGCTTCTGCTGGAATAATGGGACTTGGAGGGTATTATGTAATGCAAAATGAAATGACAACTGGTGAATTTTTTCAGTTTATTTTCTTGCTCGGATTGCTAGTAGCGCCAATTGTGCAGATGAGTAATATTGGCAGTCAATTAACGGAAGCTCTCGCAGGTCTAGATAGAACTCAAGAATTGATGACAATGGAAGAAGAAAATGAGTCCGATGTTAGGACTGAAGTACTTGATAAGATCGAAGGAGATATGATTTTTGATGATGTTTCATTTAGCTATGAAAAAAGCAAAGAAGTGTTACATGATATATCTTTTGAGGCACCATCTGGAAGTGTAACCGCGTTGGTAGGTTCTTCAGGTTCTGGGAAGTCAACAATTGCAGGTCTCGCCGCAACATTTTTAAACCCATCTAAAGGGAAAGTGACGATTGATGGAATAGATTTATCAACAGTTAATTTAAGCAGTTACCGAAGTCTTTTAGGAGTTGTATTACAAGATGATTTCCTGTATGAAGGAACCATTAGGGAAAATATTTTATTTCCGCGCCCAGATGCAACAGAAGAGGAGTTGATTGAAGCTGTTAAAGGTGCTTATGTTAATGAATTCACTGATCGATTTGAGGATGGATTAGAAACAGTCATCGGTGAAAGGGGAGTGAAACTTTCAGGAGGACAGAAACAACGAATTTCAATTGCAAGAGCATTATTAGCAAACCCTAGAATCATTATTTTAGATGAGGCTACATCAAATCTAGATACCGAAAGCGAATCTTTTATTCAGAAGAGTTTAAGTGTATTGATGCAGAACCGAACAACCTTTGTTATTGCTCATAGATTGAGTACAATTCAACAAGCAGATCAAATTCTAGTTATTGAAGAAGGAAAAATTGAAGAAAGAGGAAAGCATGACGAATTAATAGCAAAGAAGGGAAGGTACTTTGATTTGTTTACTTACCAGAGTAGAATATAGACTATTCAGAAGATCAATCGAACTCCTCATTTTTATGAAGAATAAAGCAATTGGAAGTGAAAAAGTAAAAAAAACCTGCCAACTAAAAAGGCAATGGAGCAGGTTTATTCAAAACGACTTTGGGGCGGTAATAAGCATGACTTTTATTCTGGAGAAGGATCACATCATCCTGATATCGTAAATCCTTATATAAATGCTTTATCATCATTTTTGACTTCTTTTGAAAGTCCACTTGTAGTTTGTGATCTCGGTTGCGGAGATTTTAATGTAGGAAAAGAATTGGTAAAACACACTGAGAGTTATATTGCGGTGGATATAGTGCAAGCTCTAATTGAAGACAACAAAGAAAAATTTAGAGAAGATAATTTAGAATTTCGTTGCTTAGATATCGCAACAGATTCTTTACCTTTTGGCGATTGCGTTTTATTAAGGCAGGTTCTTCAGCATTTATCGAATACTGAAATAGAACGCATACTCAGTAAATTAACTGATTATAAATATGTTATTTTAACTGAGCATATTCCGGAAGGAGAGTTTATTCCCAACAAAGAGATTATTTCAGGGCAAGGAACTAGATTAAAAAAACACAGCGGTTTAAATTTACTAGAACCACCGTTTAATTTTAAGGTAATTAACGAAAAAGAGCTATCGTCTGTTAATCTAAATGGTGTAAAAGGGCTTTTTGTAACTACCCAATATCAAATGTTTTAAGAACCTTTTTAGGGGAGTGAGAGCTGCGGAATCGATAGAATACTCACTAAGAATAAATGGCACTCATTTATAAAAAAGAAATATCTTCATTCTTAATGACAACACTGACTCTTTTCCTTTCAGAATCTTATATATCAATCAACTTGAGAAGAACATCAACGTAAGTGTTTTCTTCCGGATTCAATACTGCCAAAAACTTACACGTCGGCATTGATTCCATTTGTGCAACCCATGGAGTGACTGTATTCCGTGGGAGTTAGCTTTAGAAATAGTATTAAAACCAGTTAAAATCAATACGAAATAATCAGAATGGCTAAGAAAAATGCACGTATTTGAATTATAATATCTATTCTTATGCAACGAAGAGGTTTAAGGAAACAGTACAGAGTTTTTAGATCCCATTTTTAGTTCAGAGCAAATATAAATTAAGAATATGAAACTCAATGAAACGTAATTTAGAAATTCTCCATCTTGATAATCATACTATTGTTATAAATAAGAAATCGTCTGATATTGTGCAAGGGGACAAGACAGGAGACGAACCATTGTCAGAGAAAGTGAAGTCCTACTTGAAAATAAAATTCAATAAGCCAGGGAATGTTTTCTGTGGAGTCGTTCATCGATTAGATAGGCCAACAAGTGGAGCTTTGGTGTTTGCAAGAACAAGCAAAGCGTTGTCTCGTTTAAATCTTCAGTTCAGAGAAAAAGAAACGCAAAAGATCTACTGGGCCGTTGTTGAAAAAAAACCGAAAGAAGTTCAAGGTAAACTTATTCATTACTTAAAGAAAAATGAAAAACAAAATAAATCGTATGTGGTAGATATGGAATCCGAAGGAGCTAAAAAAGCGGTACTTAATTATAAATTAATAGGTTCTTCAGATAAGTACTTTTTATTAGAGGTAGAATTAGAAACAGGAAGACATCATCAAATCCGATGTCAGCTGGGAACGATCGGTTGTATTATTAAGGGCGATTTGAAATACGGAGCAAAGCGTTCTAATAAAGATGCATCAATTCACCTTCATGCTAGAAAATTAACCTTCCATCATCCAACAACGCACGAGGAAGTTAGTGTAACTGCTCCAGTACCGAATGACCCACTTTGGCAGTTTTTTGATAAAGATTAGATAAAACGCTCTAAAATATAACGCTTATCGACACCTTGAATAGCATCTTTAAGTATTGCAGGAGTGTATTCGCTTAGCTGTTCCTCCGTAAAGCCTAAAGTTATTCCATATTTATGTAAAAAATTCTCTTCTGAAGGGTCAACTTCTCCATCAATAACCATCATTTGAGTGAATTGAATATATCTATCAAATCGATCTTCATTTGATGTCGGCGGAATCATTGGGTAAGAATTTGGGTTATTAATAACCTCAGAAACTTGCTCTTTAGTTAAGGAAAGTCTGCTCGCTATTCGAGATAATAGTTTAACCTCACTATCGTCTATCTTGCCATCAACTCTCGCAAGCATTACTAGATTATTGAACATTCCTTTATCAGTCGATTTTTGCCCTGATTCAAATAATTCTGCAATTGTTCCCATTTAATTCTGTTTTTTTGCCCTAAAGATAGTATATCTTTAGTGAATTAAAATATTATTTTTCAATAAAGTCAACTAGTGGATATATGATTTATATCTTACGTTCTAAAATAACTCAGAGTGTGGAATGCAATTTCCAATTTATTAAGCCCAATCATTTTTTATTCCACTATTATTAACTTATGAGTTGTGTATCCCTTTTTAAGGTAATACATTCCCACAGGTTGAATAATAGGAGCAGAAGTGAATTTTGATCCATTCCCTTGAAATACTATTTTTTGAACGACTTGCCCAATTGGACTAATTAATTCAAATTCTAATGTTGTTTCTCCAATACTTTCTTTGTTCTGAATAAATACGATTTCACCAGACCTTAATATTGTTGGGTACAATTGAAATTTAGAATCTTTCAATTCATTAATACCAACCACTTGATCAATTAAAACAAAATCTTGAACATTAAATGGAACGACTAGATTTCCAGCTAAATCAACACCAGAATTTATTGTGACATCATATAATGTTGATTGAGAGGGTGAAGCTATTAACTCATAATCGAAACTATAAATCATGCTATTTACCCAACCCGAATCTGTATAATTAAGAATAGCAGGCAAACTAATAGTTGGATTAAAACTTAATCCTACGTTTAAGTCTTCGAACATCTCTTCGTCGAAGAATGCAACAACATTAAATGGGTCGTTCAATTGATCCAAAGTATAGTCGTTGGCAAATAAGTCAGTCACAGTTGGATTTTTTGTATCGATAGCAATGAAGTTCGAATCAATGAATACTTCTTGAAAATTTCCTAAAAAATCTTTCGCATTTTGTATTCTTAAATTAACAGAATCAACCTCTATACCTTCATCTAAGATTTGGAAATAAGCATGAAATGTTACTGAATCAATAAATTCACTCGAAAGAAAATCATATTGTACTGTATTTGTTAACTGCTGAGTTGATTCATGGTCTATAGAAGGCTTAAAATTGGTATCCATTTGCTCATCAAATTGGATGTCTATTTCATAAAGCGCTGTTCCAACCAAGCTATCTGAGAGTAACAATTCAGTTGGAGATGAAAATGATACAGACGGCATTTTTGTATCTACAATAAAAAACCCTGTACATGTGTATTGATTTAATGGAGTCCCGTTCCCTGAAAAAAGGTTGTCCAATTGTACTCTTGTATCTGTCGTTTCAATTGAGCTTATTAAAACATCGAAAATTACCGATAGGTTTAATGAGTCAATCCATTGAATTTGATTAACCGCTATAACAGATAAAAAAGGAGCAGGTAATAAATCAATTGTTGCAACTATTGAAGTGTCCATTGGCAAATTAAACTCAAAATCCATTGTAAGCTGAGAACCAATATCGGCTATAGTTATTACTGAATCACTGACTATTATTGAGATTAAGGCAGAATTTTCAGATGCAAAAATAGAATCAGCCAAATTAAACGCAGTAATTCCAACTTGTTCACCAATCATTCTTCCAGGAATATCATCTATTGGAGGGTGAATTCCACCCCATAGTCTAGAAAGACTGCATTGATCAGAAGCATCTCTGTATGTTGCCCATTGAAGTGTTATCGGAACACTTGGTCCATTTTCAAACAGCAAATAATCGTTTTGATTTGCTTCAAATTCTCCCAATCCACCAGGGAAATATTCAGAACCTGTCATAAACTCCATAATTTGAGCACCTGCTCTTGAAAAGGTTGAATGCCCTGACACAAAACCTGCGAATGGTGGAGTTACAAATGTTGGTCGTTGATATGGCCACCAGTTTTCAGCCAAAATCCAATCTACTCCAGCGATATCGGTTAAGGGGTCAGTGATGTATTCAGGTCCTTTCCATGTAAACAATTTAATTTTGCCTACATTTTCATTTGATGCTCCTGCTAAAGGATCACCGATTTGAACCAATTCAATATATCCAGCTAATAATGGTATTCCATTTGGATCATAACTAGCTAATAATGTGTCTGTACTTTGACCACGGTCAGCCATATAGCGAATAGCAGAGACAGGGCGGATGTAATCGTAATATCCTTTTAAGCTCCAAGAACAAATTGCAGCATCATGCATTGCACCAGAAAGCGTTAAATGTGCTTTAACATCATATTCTAAAGTATCTAAATCAACACCTAGTCCTTTCCATTTCCTTTCAAATGTAGGCTGATCGGTTACATAATGGTAAATTTCAAACCAATGCCCTGGAGGTGTTTCTGAATCAAGTCCGTCAGCCCAGAACTCAGCCAAAACTCTTGCGTAATCACCTCTTGGGACTATTTGAGGTGTGTATGGAAGTCCCGTGATTGGATTTAATGCATGACCAATACCCGGATCTCCTCCGTCCGTTAAATTATAAAATGCCGGATATTGTGAGCTGTCCGTCGGGTACCAAGTATTGTTTCCAATTGATGCTGGAGAAATATCCCACATAACACCATCGGCAGGGTCTAAATGTGATTGCCAAATAGGAACAAGAGCATGATTCCATTTATAAAAAGAGTCCCATTCAGAGGAATCCGTTAAGTTTAAATAAGCTGGCGCATTTGTATCCGCATATACTTTATACGTTTGTCCATCTCGAATTAACTCTTGATAATTAGATGCATCTAATGAAAAGGGTGTTACATCACCCCATTCAGGGGAAAGATGCTCAGGTGTACTTAGAACTGGATTTCCTGATTGATCAATTGAAGAAGTTAAAGTGATTGCTTGCCACCTATTTGGGTCTATAATATCAGGATTACCAGATTGCTCCATCACAATTGGTGGGTTAGCTCCTGTATAATAAGTATTGACATGTCCTCCCAATTCGTTTGAGCCATCTGTATAACCATATAATTGAATTTGTTCGGCTAGATAGTTCCCTAATTCTGCGGGGCCACCAGTTTCATATTGTGTAGATGTGATCGATATATCATACCCATGTAGCAGCATATAATTGTTAATCAAATTAAATGTTTGTGCATAGTCTGGTGATGTTGAATAACGGTTTTGAATAAATCGGTAAGATGCGTAAGCTATTGTAGTATTTCTTGCCTCGTCAATATCTGCGTTAATATCTGCGGGAAAATCAACTCCAGTAAACTCACAGATATAACCATTAAGCGTCTCTCCCAAAAAGTATTTTTCTTTTGAAGAATCGTATGCTGCCCATGCATCATAGCATATAATCGAATGATGAAATAAATTCCTTGCATGGATAGTTGGTCGAGCAAAATCGTTTCGGATTCCTTCCAAAATGAGTTCATTCCAGTCTCTAGCAGAGGAGTTTGTTTGGGCATTAATATTTCCTAACGAACCAAAAATCAGGAAAGTATAAACCAGTGTTATAGTGAGTAGTTTCTTCATGGGTGTATTTTTGAACATTTCTTTATTAGTAGATTTTGAAACGAATCAATTAATAGTATTTAGTTTGTCTAAAGTTAGTGACTTTTAGGTGAATCTGAGTCTTATTTTTCAATATTTGTTTCGATGAAATCAATCAGCGCATGTATGATTTTAATATGAATTTCTTGCGCTCTATCAGCAAATTCAGAGTGAGGAGCACGAATTTCTACATCACAAAGATTAGCCATTTCTCCTCCACCTTTTCCTGTGAGTCCAATAATAATCATTCTCTTTTCTTTTGCAGATTGAATTGCATTGATTATGTTTTCCGAGTTCCCTGAAGTAGATATAGCGAGTAACACATCGTCTTTTTGCCCAACTCCCTCAATAAATCGAGAGAAAATTTTGTCAAAGCCATAATCATTGCCAACACAGGTGATATGACTTGGGTCTGAAATTGAAATTGCCGCAAGAGATGCCCGATGGCCACGATAGCGACCTGTTAGCTCTTCTGCAAAATGCATTGCATCAGACATTGAACCACCGTTGCCACAACTGATTATTTTACCACCTGATTTTAAGCTATTAACGATTAATTTTCCAGCTTGCTCTATCTTTGAGAGGTTGTCTGTCGTGTTAAATTGAGCCAGTATTTCTGCTGCTTGAGAAAAATGGTCTGCTATTTGTTTAGTGCTCATTGAAAAAATATTTACGTAAAAATAAATAAATTTATGGCAGATGATAAAAATTAAATCAATTTGCTATCTTTGAAATCAGAGTCTAAATCGCTCAAAACAAATAATTATATGAAAAAAAGTTTACTAATACTCGTTTTAACATTGATTTCGTCAGTTTCATTTTCGCAAAGTAGTGATTGTTTTATGCGATTGCAGAAGGCTTTTGATTCAAGAGGAGCGAACACTGTGTCAGATGATATGCATAGAAATGTTATCATTACATACTTCCAAACAGATGGCGGATCATATTGTATTTCTGGAAAAGCACGTGTAGAGAATGGATTGATTGTTTCGATCTTCTTAGAGTATGATGATAACACATACGAATTGATGGAGGATAAGTTTTTTAGTTCTAAAAAACAACCACCTACAATTGTGAATGGAATAACAGAAATGATTCATAATGGAGATGGTGAGCGATTTAAAGTTGTTTTCATCGAACAATTGAAGCCTAAAAAGAAGTCATATAAGTCAGTAAGTTTACCAGACGATTTGTAAGGGATTAATAATTTAATGAATCCCATTCGTTTTAAATGAATGGGATTTTTTTTATGTGTACTTTTGGTTGGATGGATATATTTAAGGATAAAGTTGTTTGGGTTACCGGTGCATCATCTGGAATAGGTGAAGAAATGGCTATTCAATTAGCAAATCATGGTGCTGTTGTAGTTCTTTCTTCTCGAAATGAAGAGAAGCTAATTACTGTCAAAGATAAATTGAAACAAAAAAATAGTCACATGGTTTTGCCGCTTGATTTAGAACGTTCATCTAATTTTCAAGAATTAGCAAAAAAAGTACATACTAAGTTCGGGAAAATTGATTATCTCTTTAATAATGGAGGGCTTTCTCAACGATCGAATGCTTCAGAAACAACTTTAGAAATTGACCGAAGAATAATGGAAGTGAATTATTTTGGCAATATTAGCTTGACGAAGGCCGTCCTTCCGTATATGCAAACTCAAAAAAGTGGACATATTGTAATTATTTCGAGCATAGCAGGAAAGTTTGGATTCTTTTTAAGGAGTGCATACAGTGCTTCGAAACATGCATTGCATGGATTCTATGAGAGTTTATTACTTGAGGAGGAGAAGAATGGACTTAAGGTAACAATTGCATGTCCGGGAAAAATCAATACTGAAATCTCTGTAAATGCGCTTAACTCTTCAGGAGGTAATCATGGTAAGATGGATCACAATCAGGAAACTGGAATGTCAGCCAAGCAATGTGTGATTGAACTTTTAATTGCTGTGAGTAAAGAGAAAAAGGAAGTCCTTATTGGTAATAAAGAAATTAAGGCAGTAACCTTGAAACGATTCTTTCCAAAGTTGTTTTGGAAGATTATAAAGAAACAGCCTGAGACTTAGGATTTAGTTTTAAATAGAATCAATCATCTTTTTAACCTGCCATAGTGGATAACTCCTGATGTATAGCCGTCAAAGCCCTTTGTTAGTTCCTTATATTTGAATATTCTTGAATAATTAAAGCTAAATGGCAGAAAATCAATATACTGAAGATAATATCCGATCTCTTGATTGGAAAGAACATATTCGTTTACGCCCTGGAATGTATATTGGTAAATTGGGAGATGGGTCTTCTGCAGATGATGGGATTTATATTTTAGCGAAAGAAGTAATTGATAATTGTATCGATGAATTCGTTATGGGTAATGGGAAAACCATCGATATTAAAGTTAAAGATGGAAAGGTTATAGTTCGAGATTACGGTCGTGGAATTCCTCTTGGCAAAGTCGTTGACGTTGTTTCTAAGATAAATACAGGTGGCAAATACGATTCAAAAGCTTTTAAAAAATCAGTTGGATTAAATGGGGTTGGATCTAAAGCTGTTAATGCTTTATCCTCTCATTTCCTTGTGTATTCAGTTAGAGATGGAGAAAAAAAATCAGCAACTTTCATTAGAGGTGAGTTGGTGGATGATTCAAAAATTGAAATATCGGACGAGAATAACGGTACGTATGTGGAGTTTTATCCAGATGAAACCGTATTTAAGAAGTTTGCATTCAAGACTCCATACCTTGCAAAAATGATGTGGAATTATTGTTACCTCAATAGAGGTTTGACGATAAAAATGAATGGAGAAAAATTCTTTTCAAAGAATGGATTGAAAGATCTACTCGAAAACAACATGGATGGTGATCCGCTCTATCCGATTATTCATTTAGAAGGTGATGATATTGAGATTGCATTTACGCATGGTAAAACGTACGGCGAAGATTATTATTCATTTGTAAATGGTCAGCATACAACACAAGGAGGTACTCATCAGAGTGCTTATCGCGAGTCGATAGCAAAGGTCATTAAAGATTTTTACGGAAAAAATTATGAAGCATCCGATATTCGGCAATCAATTGTAGCGTCCATAGCTGTAAAGGTGACTGAACCTATTTTTGAATCTCAAACAAAAACGAAGCTTGGCTCATTAGAAGTAGAGCCTGAAGGTAAATCAATGCGCGCTTTCGTTAATGACTTTATAAAGGAGAAACTAGATAATTTCTTACATCGGAATCCAGCTGTGGCTGAAGTTCTAGAAAGAAAAATAAAACAATCCGAAAAAGAACGTAAAGAACTTTCGGGAATACGTAAAATAGCTAGAGACAGAGCTAAAAAGGCTAATTTGCACAATAAGAAGTTAAGAGATTGTCGTGTGCACCTTTCTGATGTGAAGGATCCATTGCATGAAGAAACGACATTGTTTATTACTGAGGGGGATTCGGCAAGTGGTTCAATTACTAAATCACGTAATGTAAAGACGCAAGCTGTTTTCTCATTAAAAGGAAAACCTTTAAATAGTTATGGGCTAACAAAAAAAGTAGTCTATGAAAATGAAGAGTTTAATTTAATCCAAGCAGCTTTAAATATAGAGGATGACATGGATGATCTTCGTTATAATAAAATTGTGATTGCCACTGATGCGGATGTCGACGGGATGCATATTCGATTATTGTTGCTTACTTTTTTTCTGCAATTCTTCCCGGATTTAATAAAAAGAAATCACGTTTATGTTTTAGAAACACCTCTTTTTAGAGTGAGAAATAAGAAAAAAACCATTTATTGCTATTCTGATCAAGAAAGACGAGACGGGCTTTCTGAGTTAGGTCAATCGGCTGAGATAACAAGGTTTAAAGGACTGGGTGAGATCTCCCCAGATGAATTTAAACACTTCATAGGTGATGACATTCGATTAGAGCCCGTTATTCTTTCCGCCGATTCTTCTATTGATTCAATCTTGTCCTATTTTATGGGGAAAAACACTCCAGAAAGACAAGAATTTATCATTGATAACCTGAGAGTTGAAGGTGAAGTTGAAGATGAAAAATCTAAAACAAAAAAAGTGATTCCCCACAGCTAGATAAAGCATTATAAAATGTCTGACGAAAACGAAGAAATAGAGAACAACGAAGAAGAAGAAGGCATGTCAAATGATAATGCGAATCCATTTAGTGAACGAGAATTAGATGATAACATTATTCCAGTTAGTGGATTGTATGAAAACTGGTTTCTTGATTATGCGTCATATGTAATTCTTGAGAGAGCTGTACCATCTTTGCATGATGGATTAAAACCCGTACAAAGAAGAATTTTACACTCCATGAAAGAGATGGATGATGGTCGTTACAATAAAGTGGCGAACATTATTGGTAATACAATGAAGTATCATCCGCATGGAGATGCATCTATTGGAGATGCTCTAGTTCACCTTGGTCAAAAAGATATGTTGATCGATTGTCAAGGAAATTGGGGAAATACATTAACGGGAGATAGAGCTGCCGCTGCGAGATACATAGAGGCTAGAATCTCAAAATTCGCAGCTCATATCGTCTTTAACCCTAAAACAACAAATTGGCTAAAGAGTTATGATGGAAGAAATAACGAACCCGCACAGCTTCCAGTAAAATTCCCTTTACTATTGGCACAAGGCGCCGAGGGTATTGCGGTAGGAATGGCATGTAAGATTATGCCGCATAACTTTGTGGAATTAATTGATCAGTCAATTAATCATTTACGAGGTAAAAAAGTTACTATTTTCCCTGACTTTCCGAATGGAGGAATGATTGATGTGTCAAATTACAATGATGGATTAAGAGGAGGTAAAATTAGAGTTCGTGCAAAAATTAATAAGAAAGACAACAAGACTTTAATTGTTACTGAGATTCCTTATGGAACAACAACAACTTTGATTGATTCCATATTAAAAGCAAACGATAAAGGGAAAATAAAAGTCAAGAAAATTGAAGACAATACAGCTGCTTTGGCAGAAGTTGTGATTCATTTAGCTCCAGGGGTTTCTCCAGATAAAACATTAGATGCCTTGTACGCTTTTACTGATTGTGAAGTGTCGATTTCTCCAAATAGCTCTGTTATTGATGGTGATAAGCCTCGGTTTATGGGGGCAACTGAAATATTAAAAGTCAATACAGACAATACAGTTACTTTACTAAAAAAGGAATTAGAAATCCGTTTGGATGAATTAGAAAAGCAGTGGCATTTTTCAACTTTAGAGAAAATTTTCATTAATAAAGAGATGTATATTGACTTTAAGCATCACTCAGATAAAGTTACATTGTATCAATATTTGAGGGATTCTTTCAAGCCATTTAAGAAGCAATTGATTCGAGAGATATTGGATGAAGACTTGCAACGTTTGACGCAAATTCCAATGATTAGAATAACTCGTTTTGATGGTAGTAAAGCAGACGATCTTATCGTTAAGATTGAAGCTGAAATGTTAGTTGTAAAAGAAAATTTAGCCAATTTGATTGAATATGCTATTGACTATTACAAAGACTTGAAAAATAAATTTGGAAAAGGCCGAGAACGAAAAACAGAAATAAAAACATTCGATTCAATTAGTGCGAAAAAAGTAATTATTGCGAATAAAAAGCTGTACGTTGATTACGAAGAAGGCTTTGTTGGTCACAGTATTAGAAAGGCAGAGTATATCGCAGATTGTTCGGATATCGATGATGTTGTTATCTTTTTTGCTTCGGGAAAGATGATGGTGACAAAAATTGCAGATAAGAAATTTGTAGGGAAGGGCATTGTTTATGTAAATATATGGAAGAGAGGGGATAAACGCACAGTATATCATTTAATTTATCAAGATGGTAGAGGCGGTCCAGCGATGATGAAGCGATTTAATATTAACTCAATCACCAGAGATACTGAATATGATTTAACGAAAGGAACTAAAGATTCTAAAATGCTTTATTTCACAGTTCATCCAAACGGTGAGCGAGAGGTCGTAACTGTTGTATTGAGAGCTCGTCCACATTTGAAACGTCTAAAATTTGATATTGACTTAGGTGATTTATTGATCAAAGGTCGAGGAGTTGGAGGAAATAGGGTAACGAAAGAAATAGTATCAAAAATCATTCAGAAAGAGCTTGGAGGTTCAACATTAGCGGCTCGAAAAATTTGGTTTGATAAAACAGTTAGCCGCTTAAATGATGAAAGTCGAGGGCTATTCTTAGGTGATTTCAGAGGTGAAGATAAAATTTTGACGATTTATAGTTCTGGAGAATATCGTCTTTCAAAGTTTGATTTGTCGATTCATTTTGACGACGATATGGTTCATATTGAAAAATGGAATCCAGATCATCCGATTTCTGTTGTCTATTATGATGGACAGAAGGAACTATACTACTGCAAGCGCTTCTTATGCGAGGTGACTACAGATAAAAAAGTGTTATTTATTTCTGAAACAGACAATTCAACGATGAGTTTTGTCTCTACGGCCTATAAGCCACAAGCAAGAATAGTTTACAATAAACTATTGAAAACAACAAAAAAGCTACCAGATACGGTAATTCAATTGGCTGATTTTATTGATGTAAAGGGGATGAAATCTCAAGGCAATCAAATGACCAAATTAAAAGTCAAAGAAGTTGTATTGAACGTTCCTGAAGAGGGTGAAGAGCAGTGGCCGGAAATTATAATTCCAGAAAAAACAATTGAAGAATCTGTTGATGACGAACCTTCTGAAACAATGGAGTGGGATGTGTCAAAAGGCGATGATGAAAATTCTGATCAAGCGAAATTGTTTTAGTGGTTAAGATTTCTTTCTATCCTGTTGATTTTTTCTAAGTTAAGCAGTACTTTTGCAAAGAATTAATTCTGTAATTATTAGACAGAAAATAGTTGATAATGTACTAGAAATAAAAGTCGAAAAAGAAATAATATGAATACAATAATGCAACAATTAACGTCGAAAGATTACATGAGCCTAGAGGAAGAGTTCGGAGCTCATAATTATCATCCTCTTGGAGTCGTATTAAAAAGGGGAGAAGGGGTTCATGTTTGGGATGTTGAAGGAAAACAATATTATGATTTTCTTTCTGCTTACTCTGCGGTTAATCAAGGACATTGCCATCCGAAAATTGTGAATGCAATGATTGATCAAGCCAAACGATTAACGTTAACATCAAGAGCATTTTACAATGATTCTTTAGGCCCTTATGAGAAATTTATAACAGAATATTTCGGCTTTGATAAAGTTCTCCCTATGAATACAGGAGCGGAAGCAGTTGAAACAGCAATCAAATTGTGTCGTAAATGGGCATATGAAAAAAATAATATCGCAGAAGATAAAGCACAAATTATTGTGTGCGAAGGAAACTTTCATGGCAGAACAACTACTATTGTTTCATTCTCAGATGATCCAGTTGCCAGAAAGAACTTTGGTCCGTTTACACCAGGTTTTATCCGTATTCCTTACAATGATATAGATGCATTGGAGAAAGCATTGCAACAAGATAACGTTGCCGGATTCTTGGTAGAACCAATTCAAGGTGAAGCTGGTGTTTATGTTCCTTCTGAAGGTTATCTAAATAAAGCAAAAGAGTTATGTACAGCAAATAACACTTTATTTATTGCTGATGAAGTTCAAACAGGTGTAGCAAGAACAGGCCGTTTATTAGCAAGTTGTGGTAATTGTTCTTGTATAGACAAAAATTGTTCTGGAACACCAGAAGTAAAACCAGATATTTTAATCTTAGGAAAAGCGATTTCTGGAGGAGTTTACCCAGTGTCTGCTGTATTAGCAAATAATGCAATCATGGACGTTATTAAGCCCGGACAGCACGGCTCTACATTTGGCGGTAATCCTATTGCTGCTAAAGTTGTAATTGCTGCTTTAGAGGTTGTAAAAGATGAAAAACTAGCTGAGAATGCACAAATTTTAGGAGTGCTATTCAGATCTGAAATGCAAAGAATAATTGATAGTTCTGACTTAATTCTTAAAGTAAGGGGGAAAGGTTTATTGAATGCTATTATTGTGAATGACACAGAAGAATCTGATACTGCTTGGAATCTCTGCCTAGCATTAATGAAGAATGGATTACTTGCAAAACCAACGCACGGTAATATCATTCGATTTGCACCACCGTTAGTAATGACAAGAGAGGAGTTATTAGAATGTGTTGCAATTATTGAAAAGACAATTAAAGAGTTTAAAAAATAGATTAAAAGACGATCAGTTTAAATAGTCTCAGCCGTAAAACCTACTTTTGAAAGTTAAATTAACTGGGGCTCTACTATATAAAATTATTATTATTATGGCACAAAAAATAAAATTTGGTACTGATGGTTGGAGAGCAATTATCGCACAAGAATATACGGTTGATAACGTTGCTAGAGTTTCGCAAGCAACAGCTGTTTGGGTAAAAGAAAACTTTGACAATCCTTCAATTGTAATTGGGCATGATTGCAGGTTTGCTGGAGAATTATTTACAGAAACAGCAGTTAAAGTTTTTATCAATGCAGGTATCAAGGTGAAAATGGCAAAAGGATTTGTCTCGACGCCAATGGTTTCTTTAGGCAACGTGAAATTAAATGCTTCATTAGGTGTCGTTATTACTGCAAGTCATAACCCACCATCATATAATGGATATAAGTTAAAATCTGAACATGGTGGACCATTAACTCCAGGGTCAGTTCAGGAAATTGAAGATATTATTCCAGATGAGCATGGATTAGATTTAGCGAAAATATCATTGGATTCTCCACTTGTGGAAATCGTTGATTTAGAAACCATTTATGTTGATCATGTAATGGAAAACTTCGATATTGCTGCTATTGAAAATTCAGGAATGAAACTCGTTTATGACGCAATGTACGGATCAGGACAAAATGCTTTGAAAAGGATTTTACCTAACATTGAATTTTTGCATTGTGAACATAACCCTTCATTTTATGGTCAAGCACCAGAACCTATTGCGAAAAATTTAAAAGAACTAGAGGTATTAATTAATGAAACAGGAGACATTGACTGCGCTTTAGCAACTGATGGAGATGCCGATAGAATAGGATTGTATAATGGAAGCGGAGAATTTATTGATTCGCATCACATCATTTTATTATTGATTCACTATTTAGTAAAGTACAAAGGATTAACAGGGAAAGTTGCAACAGCATTCTCAACTACACCAAGAGTTAAAGTCATGGCAGATCATTACGGTCTTCCTTCTGAAGTTGTGAAGATTGGATTCAAATATATCGCCGATATTATGGTAGCAGAAGATGTACTTGTTGGTGGAGAAGAGTCAGGAGGAATAGCATGTAAAGGACATATTCCAGAAAGAGATGGAATATGGATGGGATTGATTATTTGGGAATTTATGGCAAAATCAGGAAAAACACTTGATGATTTGGTGAATGAAATCTATGAAATCGTTGGCTCATTTAAATT
>CAJQQA010000228.1 GCA_905480355.1 uncultured Flavobacteriales bacterium
TCAATTAAACAAAAAATAATATCTATACCATTCTGTTAATAGCATAAATACCACTTATTTAATCACGATTCTGGCTATCAGAAACAGTGAGAAGAAGATTTCTCACTCGTTTATTATTGCACTGCTTTTTATTATTACTAAATTTGCCTTCTTAATCATTAATAAAATAGTCTTTTGATAGGAATTGAGCCGACACCATCATGGTTTGTTGTCAAAACAAATCCAAGAGCTGAAGTAAAGGTAAATCTGCGGTTGATTGATGCTGGTTTCACAACATTTCTTCCTACGCATACAGTTATTAAAGCGTGGAGTGATCGAAAGAAGAAAATTAAACAAGTATTGATTCCTTCGACCCTATTTGTTCAAGCTAACTCTATTGACTTGAAAGAGGTCTACCCTATTCGTGGCGTTCATAATATTCTCAAATTTTTGGGAAAGCCTGCAATTGTTAAAGACCATGAAATTGAAATATTAAAAATACTGATTGAGAATGTTGAAGCGCAAAAAATCAGTACTATTTACAATTATAAAAAAGGAGAATTGATTGAAGTACTCAAAGGTCCATTTCAAGGTTTAATTGCAAATGTATTGGAGGATAATACAAGATTTAGATTAATTATAGAAATTGAAAGCCTTGGTTCTGGTTTTGTTATAAACGTACCAAAAAACTACGTTAAAAAAAGAATCGAAAAAAGAGCGTAACTGCTTAAAATATATTGACTTAGCGCTGTAACCATAAAAAAAGTGTGGCTTACGACGGCGAAGCTATGAAAAATTGTTAAAAAAAAATAAAAAGACATGACAGAAGCTCAAAAAAACAATGAATTAATGCGGAATTTAATTGCTGCATTTCCAGAGAACTTAACACAGGCATTAGAAATAGCGACTAACTACCCTCTTACTAAAAGTTACCCTACATTTAATAATGTTGTTATTTGTGGTATGGGTGGTTCTGGTATTGGAGGTAAGCTTGTTGCTTCTTGGATTGCAGATGAAATGACTATTCCAATTAATTTTTGTCAAGATTACACCTTGCCAAATTATGTGAATAATAAAACGTTAATTATTGCCTCTTCAAATTCTGGGAATACTGAAGAAACATTATCTGCTGTTGAAGAAGCACACAAAAAAGGTGCTTCTATTGTTGGAATCTGCTCAGGTGGCAAATTGGAAGCCTTTTGTAAGCAGTGGAATTACGATTGCATATTAGTCCCTGGTGGCAATCCTCCTCGAACACAATTAGCATTCTCAATTGTACAATTGGTTCATATTTTTGCTGAGATCAACTTAATCAATAAAGAAAAATTAAATGAATTTGTTTCTGCTGGTGAGTTACTGAATACCAATAAAGATGAAATTCATGCACAAGCAAGAGATTTAGCTGATTTCATTGACGGAAAAGAGCTGATCATCTACAGCGAAGCAAAAGATGAGGCCGTAGCTATCAGAGCTCGCCAACAATTCAATGAAAACAGTAAAGTATTGTTTAATCACCATACGATACCAGAAATGAACCACAATGAAATGGTTGGTTGGTACGGTGGAGCAGAACGTTACGCTGTTTTGTTTTTAGACACCAATGACTGGCATACTCAAAATGTAAAACGTTTGGCTTTTTCAATTGAAACAATACAAACTAAAACAAATGCCATTAAGGTTCTAAAAGCAAAAGGTGAGACACAATTAACAAAAGCATTGTATCTTATCCACATCATTGATTGGGCATCTTTGTATGCAGCAGAAAAAAATGAGGTAGATTCTATTTATATTGGAGTAATTGATAATTTAAAAGCTTCTTTACAAAATTAATTTTAAAAAATGATAACACAAGAACGTTTAACGCATTTAAAGCAGCTCGAAGCAGAATCGATTCATATTCTACGTGAAGTCGCGGCAGAATTTAGTAATCCTGTTATGATGTATTCTGTTGGAAAAGATTCCTCTGTAATGCTTCATCTTGCAATTAAGGCATTTGCTCCTTCTAAGCCTCCATTTCCAATGTTACATGTAGATACGAAATGGAAGTTCAATGAAATGATTAAGTTTAGAGATCAACGAGCAATTGACTTAGGATTTGATTTGGTGGTGCATTCTAATCAGAAAGGTATTGACATGAACATCTCCCCTTTTGAGCATGGATCTAAGGTTCATACCGACATTATGAAAACTCAAGGTTTAAAGCAAGCTTTGAACATCGGAGGGTATGATGCCATAATTGGTGGAGCAAGAAGAGATGAAGAGAAATCTCGTGCTAAAGAACGAATCTTTTCATTTCGTGATAAAAATCATACTTGGGATCCAAAAAATCAGCGTCCAGAACTTTGGAATATATATAATACTGCTATTCAAAAAGGAGAATCAGTTCGCGTCTTCCCTATTTCTAATTGGACAGAATTAGACATTTGGCAATACATCTATTTAGAAAACATCACAATTCCAGATCTGTACTTCTCAAAAGAACGGGAAGTTGTTGAATTTGAAGGAACTAAAATTTTAGTTGATGATGACAGAATGCCGGAAGAACTGCGGAAAACAGCTAAAAAAGAAATGGTTCGTTTTAGAACCTTAGGTTGTTATCCATTGACTGGAGCAATTAACTCATCAGCAACAACATTACCAGAAATAATCAAAGAAATGCTTCTTTCTACAAGTTCAGAAAGAGAAGGTAGACTAATTGATAAAGATTCAATTGGTGCAATGGAACAAAAGAAAAAAGAAGGATATTTTTAATATGGAAACTCAAGATAAAAAAATAGCAAAAGATATCGAGGGATATCTCAAAGAGCATGAAAACAAAGACATGCTGCGTTTTCTAACTTGTGGATCTGTCGATGATGGTAAAAGCACTCTCATTGGACGTATGTTATACGATGCTAAAATGGTTTTTGATGATCAATTAGCAGCAGCTGAAGGAGAGAGCAAACAATACGGCACTACTGGAGGAAAAATAGATATGGCCTTATTAGTTGATGGGCTTCAAAGTGAAAGAGAACAAGGGATAACTATAGATGTTGCCTATCGTTTTTTCGCTACAGAAAACCGGAAATTCATTATTGCCGATACACCTGGTCATGAAGAGTATACAAGAAACATGGTTACTGGAGCCTCAACTGCAGATGTTGCCATAATTCTTATTGATGCTCGTAAAGGAATTCTCACACAAACACGTCGTCACAGTTTTATAGTAAGTCTTTTGGGTATTGAGCACGTTGTAATTGCAATCAATAAAATGGATCTTGTTGACTACAGCGAAGATGTCTTTAATGAGATTTCTACTGCCTATACTGAGCTTGCAACAGAATTAGGGATTAAGAATACCTACTATATTCCAGTTTCTGCTTTGGATGGAGACAATGTTGTTGATAAAAGTGACAAAACATCCTGGTATAAAGGTCAGCCTATGCTTAGTCTTTTGGATACAATGGATATCTCCAAAGAACAAAAAGAAGAAGATTTAAGATTTCCTGTTCAATATGTAAATAGACCCAATCTCAATTTTAGAGGTTTCTGTGGGACTATCGTTGCAGGTTCTGTTTCTGTAGGAGATAATATTACAATTTTACCTTCAGGGAAAACGACAAAAGTCAAAAGCATCATTAACGGAGGAGATATTACCGAAACAGATTTTCATGTAACATGTCAAGAAGCTTATGCACCAATGGCTGTTACATTGACTACTGAAGATGAAGTAGATATCTCTCGTGGTGATATGATTGTTCATTCTAATAGCGTCCCTAGAGTTTCTAATTCATTAAAAGTAATGCTGGTATGGATGGATGAAAACTCGATGATACTCAACGAGCAATATGACATTAAAAGAGGAACATCAGTTGTATCTGGTGCATTTGAACATATCAATTATCAGGTAGATGTGAACACTTTTGAACGAAACCAAGTGCATTCTTTGGGTGTCAATGATATTGCATCTTGTAAAATGCTTCTTAATCAACCTATTGCTGCTGACTCTTATGAAACAAACCGATTTACGGGTTCATTTATTGTTGTTGATAAAATAACAAACAACACTGTAGGTGCAGGGATGATTTTAGGGGTTAGTCGCAGAGAGGAAGATTTAGACAAAATTCAAAATAAAGAGTATACTGATTCTGAGAAAGCATTGAATCTATTTATTCGAGAAAACTTTCCGGAATGGGAATGTAAAACTATATAATGTATAAGGATACGAATATTAGATCTATAGCAAAGGGTGTCAGCTGGAGAATTATAGCAGCTGTTGTTACTATGACTATAGTTTACCTCTTTTTTGGTCGACTAGATTTAGCTATTGCGACTGGTCTTATAGAAACATGTTTTAAACTAGCTCTTTATTGGATGCATGAACGAGCATGGATTAAAGTTCGCTGGGGAAGAAAACGGATTGAACCATTTAATTTATGGTTTACAGGTCTTCCACTATCTGGAAAAACAACCATCGCAGATTTAGTTTATATAGAACTTGAAAAATTACATGTCCCGCTAGAACGAATTGACTCTACTAACATTCGAAATCTAGTTCCTGATATAGGCTTTAGTAGAGAGGATAGAAACCGACACATGCATAGAATTGGCTACTTAATTCAAAAACTGCAGAAAAATTCAGTTTCAACTGTCGTTTCTTTTGTTTCTCCTTATACTGAGTCTAGAAAAGCAATTCGTGAAATGGTGAAGCAAAACATTGTTGTATATGTCAAAGCAGATTTTGAAACATGTAAAGCGAGAGATTACAAGGGGGTTTACGCCAAAGCAATTGCTGGAGAGTTGCAAAATTTCACTGGCGTGAATGACGTTTACGAAGAGCCTCAACACGCGGAGATTACAATTGACACCGAAAAAATGAGTGCTGAGAATGCTGCAAAATTAATTGTGAAATATGTAAAGAAACATTATGTCAAATAAAAACATCGTTTGGCATGACCATCATGTCACAAAAGAATCTCGCTCGAAATCTAAAAACCAAAAACCTTGTGTTTTATGGTTTACAGGATTGAGTGGCTCCGGAAAATCAACCGTTGCAAATGCAGTTGAGATAAAGCTTAATGAATTAAACAAACACACCTACATTCTAGATGGCGATAACGTACGTTTAGGACTAAATAAGGGACTTACATTTTCTGATGAAGACCGCATTGAAAATATCAGAAGAATTGGAGAGGTATCAAAACTTTTTATTGATGCAGGAACAATTGTCTTAACAGCATTCATCTCCCCTTTTCTTAAAGATCGTCAACAAGTACGTGATTTAATATCAGAAAATGAATTCATTGAGGTATTCATTGACACACCTCTAGAAATATGCGAATCAAGAGACCCAAAAGGCCTATATAAAAAGGCTCGTAAAGGTGAAATTCCAAATTTTACTGGAATATCATCTCCATATGAAGCACCTATCAAACCAGAAATACATATTAAAGCAGGTGAAACAACATTAGAAGAAGCAGTGGAGCAGATTTTGGTGTATTTGAGAGAGAATAATTATTTGACTGAATAAAAGAAATGCTTTCGGCTTCGCTCAATCACCTTTTTTATTTTGTTGATTGCTGAGCGAAGTCGAAGTAAGAAACGAAATAATATAAATGAATAAAAAAGAATTATTATCTATTGCTATCGAGGCTAGCTTAAAAGCAGGCGAAGCAATAATGAAAATTTACGAATCTGATGATTTTGGAGTTAAAACCAAAGGTGATAATTCACCATTAACTAAAGCTGATTTAGCTGCAGATAAAATTATTCAAAATTTATTAGCAAAAACAAATATTCCAATCTTGTCTGAAGAAGGAAAAAACATTCCTTTCGAGGATCGTAAAAACTGGAGTCAATTATGGATTGTTGATCCGATTGACGGTACCAAAGAGTTCATAAAAAAGAATGGAGAGTTTACTGTGAACATTGCATTAATTGAAAATCAAAAAACAGTATTAGGTGTTGTCTATGCTCCAGCTTTAGGCGATTTGTATTATTCTTCTAAAGAAAATGGATCCTTTAGGCTTCGACACTTCGAGAGCCTCAGTGATCGTCAGCCTACGGTAAAAGATAGTATGCTTTCGTACCCTGAGGCTCTCGAAGGGAACGGGAAGGCCACTTCCCTCCCACTTCAATCAGATAGAACAAAATATACAATAGTAGCTAGTCGTTCTCACATGTCTACTGAAACAGAACAATATGTCTCTGAAATGCGAGAAAAATATGGTGAAGTTGATTTAATATCAAAAGGAAGTTCATTAAAATTGGTTATGGTAGCTGAGGGAACAGCTGATTGCTATCCTCGATTTGCCCCCACTATGGAATGGGATACAGCGGCTGGACAAGCTATATGTGAACATGCTGGATTTGATGTAATTGATTGGAATACGAAAAAAACTATGAAATACAACAGAGAAGTATTGTTGAATAATTGGTTTTTAGTGAAATAATTTAAGAATAAAACGTTTAAAAAGAATGAAACTATTAATTACTGGAGGAGCTGGATTTATTGGGTCACATGTAGTAAGACGATTTGTTCAAAATCATCCTGACTATCATATTTATAACCTAGATGCTTTGACGTATGCAGGAAATATGGAGAATTTAAATGACATTGAAAATGCATCAAATTATACCTTTATCAAAGGAGACATAACAGAAGAAAATTTCATTAATAAACTTTTTTCAGAACATCGATTTGATGCTATTATTCATTTAGCAGCCGAATCACATGTAGATCGTTCTATAACAGACCCTTTGGCTTTTGCAAAGACGAATATATTGGGGACTATGGTTATATTGAATGCCTTTAAAGAAACATGGAAAGGTGACTGGACAAATAAATTGTTTTACCATGTAAGTACAGATG